>NZ_JASATQ010000010.1:0-106245 GCF_038440415.1 Sphingomonas sp. OTU376
CCGCGGGGCCCCCCCGCACCCCGGGGGCCCCAACCCACCCCCAACCCCTCCCTTGCAGGGAGGGGAGGAAAAAGGGTGAAATTCTCCAAGCACCGCCCTTGTCAAAATCCGTTTAAGATATATCTTGTGCGCATCAAGAGTCGTACAGGAGTTATTATGCGACATCATCATTGCGGCCATCGCGGCATGCATTTCGGCCGCCGCGGCGGCTTTGGCGGGGCGGACTTCGCCATGGCGTTCGGCTTTGGCGGGCGCGGCGGGTTCGGGCATGGCGAGCGCGGCGGACGCCGCCGCATGTTCGACGGCACCGAGCTTCGCCTCATCCTGCTCAAGCTGATCGAGGAGCAGCCGCGCCACGGCTATGACCTGATCCGGGAGATCGAGGAGCGCACCGGCGGCGCCTATGCCCCGAGCCCGGGCGTGGTCTATCCGACCCTGACCATGCTCGACGACATGGGCCTGATCGAAGAGAGCAAGAGCGAAGGCGCCAAGAAGCAGTTCGCGATCACCGATGCGGGCACCGCGCATCTCGCCGAGCGGGCGGAGGAAGTGGAGGCGCTGTTCGAGCGGCTCACCCAGCTCGCCGGCATGCGGGCGCGCGCCGATGGCGGGCCGATCCGCCGGGCGATGGGCAATCTGCGCACCGTGCTGCAGGAGCGCCTTGCGGGCGAAAGCGTCGATCCCGACATGCTGCACAACGTCGCCGAGATCCTCGACGAGGCGGCGCGGAAGATCGAACGGCTCTGAGCCATGCCTCGGCTCGAACTATTGCGGCGGCGGCTCGGGATCGTGCCGCCGCCCATGGAGAACGGACACATGACCCTCACCACCTTCTCGGCCGAGACGCTGACCCCGACCGAGCATGCCAGCCGCTACCTGCAGCAGCTGTGCAAGCACTGGCAGCACAATCTCCAGGTCGAGTTCACGCCGGAGAACGGCACGGTGATCTTCCCGAAGGACGCGCGCGGCGCCAACCATCCGGGCGACGCGGTGGTGACCTTCAACGTCGCCGAGACCGGGCTCGACATCCGCATCGACGCAAGCTCGCCCGAGCAGCTCGACGGGCTGAAGGGCGCGGTGGAGCGGCACCTCGATCGCTTCGCGTTTCGCGAGGATGGGCTGAAGTATAGCTGGAAGTGAATGCTTCTTTCCCTCTCCCGCAGGCGGGAGAGGGATTGGGGAGTTATCCCCGCCGCTCGATCGTCTCAAGATACGCGTCCAGAACCTTCTGGTTGATCGCGTCCCAGACATAGGCGCTGGCGATTTCGTGGCCGGCCTTGCCCGCGGCCAGGCGCGCTTCGTGGTCCTCGCAATAATGCTGGATCGCATCGGCATAGCGGCCCACCGCGCCCGCGCCGGGCTGGACCAGCACGCCGCTGACATTCTCCTCGACCATGCCCACGGGGCCTACCGCGTGCGCGGCGACTACCGGCACGCCGGCGGCCATCGCCTCCAGCGTGACGTTGCCGAAGCTCTCGGTGAGCGAGGGGTTGAAGAACACGTCCATCGAGGCGACCGCGCGGCCGAGATCGTCGCCCGCCTGGAAGCCGGCGAACACCGCATCGGGCACGCGCTCGGCGAACCAGTCCTGCGCCGGGCCCTTGCCGATCACCAGCACCCGGTGCTTCACGCCGCGGCGCTGCAGTTCGGCGACCACCTCCGCGAAGATGTCGAGGCCCTTTTCGAGCACCAGCCGGCCGAGGAACGCGACGGCGACTTCGTCGTCCTGGATGCCGAGGCCGCGGCGCCATTCGAGGCTGCGGCGGCCGGGATTGAACCGGTCATGGTTCACGCCGCGTGACCAGATGCGCATCGGCTTGGTGACGCCCCAGCTCTGCAGCAGCTCGACCATGCCGCGCCCGGGCGGGAGCAGCATGTCGACCCGGTTGTAGAGCCGCGTCAGCATCCGGACCAGCAGCGGGGTGACGAAGCCGATCCTGTAATAGCCCGGATAGGTCTCGAAGCGGGTATGGACCGAGGCGACGGCGGCGACGTTGTTCTCGCGCGCCCAGGTCACTGCGCGGTGGCACAGGATCTCGGGCGCCGAGATGTGGACGATATTGGGCGCGAAGGCCTCCAGATCGGGCAGCACTTCCTTGATGCCCTTGGCGAACCTGTATTCGTCGCGACCGCCCGGAACGGGGAGCGAAGGCACGCTGACCAGGTCGCCGGTGGGCGGGAACGCCGGGGTCTCGGTGGTCGGCGAATAGACGCGGACCTTGACGCCCTTGTCGAGCAGATAGCCGACGAGCAGGTTCAACGCCTGGTTCGCGCCGTCGCGGACATAATTATAGTTGCCGCTGAACAATGCGACGCGGAGCTCGGTGGGCTTCATGGCGGGCGCATACAATCCGCGCGCTCGGGGAGCAAGATTGCGGCGGTGTGGCGAATTGTCGCGGCTCGGGCGCGGATGCGCGGGGTTTACAGTTGTTCCCTGATTGTTCTACGCATGCGCCATGGCGAAACTCAAGAAGCGTTATGTCTGCCAGGCCTGCGGCTCGGTCTCCTCGCAATGGGCGGGGCAGTGTGCCGATTGCGGGGAGTGGAACCAGCTCGTCGAGGATTCCGGCGCGAACGTGACGCCGTTCCAGGCGAAGCATAACCTTCAGTCCGGTGGGCGGGCGATCATGCTCACCGGGCTCAACACCGATATCGCGCTGCCCGAGCGGACCTCGACCGGGATTGCCGAGTTCGATCGCGCGCTGGGTGGTGGCTTCGTCGAGGGCTCGGCGACGCTGATCGGCGGCGATCCCGGCATCGGCAAGTCGACGCTCCTTCTGCAGGCGGCAGCCAGCATCGCCTCGCGGGGTCTCAAGGTCGCCTATGTCTCGGGCGAGGAAGCGGCGGACCAGGTGCGGCTGCGCGCGCGGCGGCTGGGTCTGGGCAAGGCGCCGGTGATGCTCGCCGCGGCGACATCGGTGCGCGACATCCTGACGACGATGGGCGAGAGCGAGCCGCCCGCACTGCTCATCATCGACTCCATCCAGACCATGCATTCGGACCTGATCGAAGGTGCGCCGGGCACGGTGAGCCAGGTGCGTGCCTCGTCCGGCGAGCTGATCCGCTTCGCCAAGGAGCGGGGAACGGCGGTAGTGCTGGTCGGCCATGTCACCAAGGACGGCAGCATCGCCGGGCCGCGCGTTCTCGAGCATATGGTCGATACCGTGCTGGCGTTCGAGGGCGAGCGCAGCCACCAGTATCGCATCCTCCGCGCCGTCAAGAACCGCTTCGGCGGCACCGACGAGATCGGCGTGTTCGCGATGCAGTCCGAGGGGCTGGAGGAAGTGACCAATCCTTCCGCGCTGTTCCTTACGCAGCGTGACGAGAGCGTGACCGGCACGGTGGTGTTCCCGGCGCTGGAGGGCACCCGGCCGGTGTTGATCGAAGTGCAGGCGCTGACCGTGCGGCTGGCGAGCGGCGCGACGCCGCGGCGCGCGGTGGTCGGCTGGGATTCGGCGCGGCTGTCGATGATCCTTGCGGTGCTGGAAGCGCGCTGCGGGCTGAGCTTCTCGACCTGCGAAGTCTATCTCAACATTGCCGGCGGCTACCGGGTGCAGGATCCCGCGGCGGACCTAGCGGTGGCGGCGGCCCTGGTCTCGGCGCTCAGCGAGCGGCCGATCCCGGCGGATGCCGTGGTGTTCGGCGAGATCGCGCTATCGGGCGAAGTGCGTCCGGTGGCGCATGGCGCGCTGCGCTGCCGGGAAGCTTCGAAGCTGGGCTTCGAGCGGGCGATGGCGCCCATGGCGCAGGTGAACGACAAGGGCGGGCTGTCGCTCGCGGGGTTCAAGTCGCTCGCGCAGTTCGTGGATCATCTGCTGGGGCGATAGGAGCAGGCGGGATACATGGTTGCCCTGGTTGCTTCCCGGCGAAGGGGCAATGATCTCCATTCACCGCCATGGGCTTGTAATTGCTTCCATTGTCATGGAATAACATATCGAAGGAGAGGCGGTCGGAGCAACCGATGCTGCGGGAATTGGCGGCCGATTGGACGCGGCCGGGGATGCTGGTGCCGACCTTGTGCGCATTGGCGCTGATGGCGGGCATCCTGGTGGCCGGCCGGGAGCCCGCGCGGACGCCGCCGCCCCCACTCGCCTTTGCCGGGCTGCCGGTGAGCGGAAACGCGGAAGGTGCGCGAAGGGCGGGCTTCACCCGCTGCGTGCGCATCGATGCGTTCCGCCTGCGCTGCCGGCGCGAACCGGTGATGCTGTTCGGCGAGGGCCCCTATGAAGCGGCGGTCGACCTGATCGGGAGCAAGGGGCAGGGCGGCTTCGCCTATCTCACCCTGTGGAAGAACGGGCATCAGGAAGCCGTGTACAAGCTGGTCGAGGCGTTGCAGCGGCAGGGCTGGCGGCATTGCGAGACCGGCAATGGGCGCTGGGGCGACCAGGATATCTATACCCATCCAGGTGCGCCGGTGCGCGTGTCGATGGACCTGAGCTATTACGGCAAGCGCCGGGTGCGGTTCCTGCCGCTGTCCAGCCCGGAACGAAGCTGCACGCCCTGGCATTGAGGGCTTTGCTTTCCGTCCCTTAGGCAGCAGAGTGAAGAGATGAAGCGAAGCACTGCCATTTCCATTGCCTCGGGCGTCGCGGTTGCGGCGATCGGCGGCATCTTCCTCTATTCGCGCGCCACGCGCCCGCCGGTGATCAACAAGAAGGTGCCGGAGCCGGCCAAGCCGGTCGATCTGACACGCTATCTCGGCAAATGGTACGAGCTCGCCCGGCACGAGAACCGCTTCGAGAAGGGGCTCGACGCGGTGACGGCGGAATATGCGCTGCTCGACGACGGCAAGGTCAGCGTGACCAACAGCGGCACGCACAACTGGCCGGACGGCGACCGCAGCGTTTCGGAAGGCAAGGCGATCGTCGCGGACGAGGAGACCGGGGCGAAGCTCAAGGTCTCGTTCTTCGGGCCGCTCTACACCGGCGACTACTGGGTGCTCGATCATGACGACGACTACACCTGGTCGATCGTCGGGGAGCCGAGCGGGCGGTATTTGTGGGTGCTGTGCCGTGACGCAGTGCCCTCGGCGGCGCTGGCGCAGACGGTGATGAAGCGGGTCGAGGCGCTGGGCTATGACCGCTGGGCGCTCAGGATCACGCGGCAGGGGTGAGGGCACCGGCAGGTTGCCTCATTTCTTCATCGTCATCCCCGCGGAGGCGGGCATCTATTCTGGCTGGCTGTAGTGAGTCTCATTGTCACTAGCGTCAATGGATCCCCGCCTTCGCGGGGATGACGGTCGTGGTTCAATCGCTGGCGCCAACCTTAGCGCCTTCCGCTCCCCCACTGCTTGAGGCATAGGAGCGCCCGGGAGGGACGTGTTCCAATGACTTTGACCGGGCTCGACATCATCGTGCTGCTCGCCATCGGCGGTGCCGCCGTGCTGGGTTTCCTGCGCGGGTTCGTCACCGAGGTGCTGGCGCTGGTCGCCTGGCTGCTGATCGTGCTGGCGCTCAAGCTGTTCCACACGCCGCTCGCCGCCGCGCTGGCGGGCGTGGTGGGGACCGACCAGGGTGGCGCGGTGCTCGCCTTCGTGCTCCTGACCGGCGTGACCTATTTCGGCGGGCGGCTGCTCGCCCGGGCGATCGGATCGCGGACGCGGGAAAGCTTCCTTGGCCCGATCGACCGCGCGCTCGGCCTCGGCTTCGGCGCCTTGAAGGGGCTTATCCTGGTGAGCATCGGTTTCCTGCTGATCGTGCTGCTGTTCGACACGGTGAGCGGCGGCCCGGCCAACCGACCGCAATGGATCACCAAGTCGACCACCTATCCGCTGCTCAACGCGACCAGCGCGAGCATCGCCGATTTCGTCGACCGCCGCCGCAAGGGCGAGCCGGTGTTCGGCGACGACGAAGGCAATGGCAGCATCGCCAATCGCGCCGAGACAAATTCTACCCGATAGGGGGTCGCGCATCGCGGCCCGGTCCCCTAAGTCGGGAGCGGAATGAACGCGCCGCTCTACAACACCGAAATCCTGCGCCTGGCGGCTTCCGTGCCGTTCGAGACGCGGCTGGAAGGGGCGATGGCCTCTTCCGAGAAGCGATCCCCGGTTTGCGGGAGCCGCATCACCGTTGACGTGAACCTCGACGAGGCGGGCCGGGTGGCCGCGCTCGGCATGGTGGTGCGTGCCTGCGCGCTCGGCCAGGCATCGGCGGCGCTGATGGAGGCGCATGCGGTGGGCCGATCGCTGGACGAGCTGGATGCGGCCCGTGACGACCTCACCGCCTGGCTGGCCGGCGAACGGGCGACCCCGCCCGACTGGCCCGGGCTCGACCTGTTCACGCCCGCGCTCGAGCATCGCGGCCGCCATGCCGCGATCCGGCTCGCCTTCGAGGCGGTAGCCGAAGCCACGCGGAAGGCGCAGGGCTGATGGATCACGCCGAGACTTCGCTGCTGGGCGAATATGTTCCGCTGCTCGGCTTTGCGCTGCTGTTCGTGCTGGTGTTCCGCCGGCTCGGGCTGGGTGCGACTTTGGGCTATCTCGTTGCCGGCGCGATCGTCGGCCCGCAGGTGCTGGGGCTGGTCGGCGATGCCGAGGGCAAGCTGGGCATCGCGGAGCTCGGTATCGCGTTCCTGCTGTTCCTGGTCGGTCTGGAGCTGAGCCCGGGGCGGCTGTGGCGGATGCGGCGCGACATTTTCGGGCTCGGCCTGCTTCAGGTGACGATCTGCGGATTGATTGTAGCCGCCATGGTGTGGTTCGCGACCGGCAGCTCGATCGGCGCCGCATTGGCGCTCGGCCTGCCGCTGGCGCTGTCCTCGACCGCGCAGGTGCTGCCGCTGCTGCAATCGGCGGGGCGACTGCGCACGCCGCTGGGCGAGCGCGCCTTTGCGATCCTGCTGTTCCAGGACCTGTCGATCGTGCCGCTGATCACGATCATCGCCGCGCTCTCGCGCAATCCGGCGGACCAGCATGGCGCGCCGGGCTGGATGCTCGGCCTGTTCACGGTGGCGGCGATCGTCGGGCTCGTCCTGGCCGGCCGCTATCTGCTGCGTCCGCTGTTCCGGCTGATCGGCAATCTCGGCGAGCGCGAGATGTTCATCTTCGCCGGGCTGTTCACGGTGATCGCGGTGGCCGCGATCATGCAGCGGCTGGGACTGTCGCCGGCGCTGGGCGCGTTCATCGCCGGCGTGATGCTGGCGGACTCGCCCTATCGGCACGAGCTGGAGGCCGATGTCGAGCCGTTCCGATCGATCCTGCTCGGCCTGTTCTTCCTTGCCGTGGGCATGACGCTCAACCTGCACGCGATCGCCGAGCGGCCCTTCTTCGTGATCGGCATGGCGCTGGCACTGATCGCCGCCAAGGCCGCGATCATCATGGGGCTGGGGATGCTGTTCGGCATGCCGCGGCGCCAGGCCTTTGCCTTGGGCGTGCTGCTCAGCCAGGGCGGCGAATTCGGCTTCGTGCTGTTCGCCCAGGCGCAGTCGGCGATGCTGATCGAGGGGCAGGCGGCGAGCATCTTCGGCGCGATCGTCACCCTGTCGATGGCGACCACGCCATTCCTGATGATGGCGACCAAGCGGCTG
The DNA here is from genome assembly GCF_038440415.1 of Sphingomonas sp. OTU376. Taxonomy (NCBI): domain Bacteria; kingdom Pseudomonadati; phylum Pseudomonadota; class Alphaproteobacteria; order Sphingomonadales; family Sphingomonadaceae; genus Sphingomonas; species Sphingomonas sp. OTU376. The sequence continues at coordinate 7,522 of NZ_JASATQ010000010.1, forward strand.
CGCACCGAGCCGGCGCCGAGCGCGGCGGGGCTCGACCTGCCGCGGCACGAGGGATCGAACGCGGTGGTGGTCGGCTATGGCCGGTTCGGGCAGACGGTGGCGCAGATGTTGCTGTCGCAGGACATCCCCGTCACCATCATCGATACCGATGTCGAGATGATCCAGACCGCCAACGACTTTGGCATGAAGGTCTATTATGGCGACGGCCTGCGTATCGACATGCTGCGCCAGGCGGGCGCGGCCGAGGCCGAGCTGGTGATGTTCTGCAACGACGGCGACAAGATCGACACCGAGTTCCTGGAAGCGGTGCACTATGCCTTCCCCAAGGCGACGGTGTTCGTCCGTGCCTATGACCGGCGCAGCGTCATCAAGATGAAGGGGGCGCCGGTGGGCGGCGTGGTGCGCGAAGTGCTGGAGAGCGCGGTGATGATGGCGCGCCAGGCGATGCAGGCGGTCGGCGTCGATCAGCGTGAGATCGACAAGACCGAGGCGGAGTATCGCAAGCGCGACAATGCCCGGCTCGACGTGCAGCGCGAGACCGGCGACCTGCGTGCCGGGATCGACGGGATGATTACCCATGCCAGCCGGGCGGCGGCGATCGAAGTGGACCTGGAGAGCTCGGGGTGAAGGGGCGGCCCTTCCGCGAGCGGATGGGCTTTGCGCTTGCGGGCATTCGCACCGGCTGGGCGCGCGAAGCGAGCTTCCGCAGCCAGGCGCGGCTCGCGGCGGCGTCGGTTGTCGCGCTGCTGGTGCTGCGGCCGGCACCGGTCTGGTGGGGGCTGGTCGCCATATGCTGCGCGATCGTGCTGGCGCTCGAGCTGGTCAATTCGGCGATGGAAGCAGTGATCGACCTGCTCCATCCCGGCATCCATCCGTCGATCAAGGTGGCTAAGGACATGCTCGCCGGCGCGGTGCTGGTGATGAGCTTTGCGGCGCTGGCGGTGGGGATAGCGATGGTGGTGGCGAGTGGACCCGGATTTCTGAGGGAGATGGGGCTTTGAGGATCGTGGCGGTGCTGGCGGCGCTTTCGGGCGCGGTTGCGGTGGCGGCAGGCGCGTTCGCCGCGCATGGCGCGAGCGGGCAGGCGGCGGAATGGCTCAAGACCGGTGCGCATTACCAGCTGATCCACGCCGTCGTGGCGCTGGTCGCGGTGCGGATGGGCGAGCGGATCTCGCCCTGGCTGTTCGTGAGCGGCGGCGCGTTGTTCGCCGCGACGCTCTACGCCATGGCCTTCGGCGCCCCGCGCTGGTTCGGGGCGATCACGCCGATCGGCGGGGTGGCGCTGATCGCCGGCTGGCTGTGCCTGGCGCTAGGCGCGTGGAAGCGGGCGGCCTGAGCGTCGCCGATTTCATCCGGGAGCGGCTGCCGCTGCTGCCCGTGCCCGGCATCCCCGAGATCATGCTGCACAAGGCGGTCCCGGCCAGCGGGCTGGGGCGGCTGGCTGCGCGGGACGACGCGTTCGGATCGCCCTATTGGGCCTATTACTGGCTCGGCGGGCTGGCGCTGGCGCGGTTCGTGCTGAACCGGCCGGAGACCGTGGCCGGGCGGCGGGTGCTCGATCTGGGCTGCGGATCGGGGCTGGTGGCGATCGCGGCGGCAAAGGCCGGGGCGGCAGGCGTTCTGGCGGCGGATGTGGACTCCTATGCCGTGGCGGCGACGCAGGTGAATGCGGCTGCGAACGGCGTGGTGGTCGAGGTGGCGCTGGGCGACCTTACCGATGGGCCGGTGCCCGATGTTGACCTGATCCTGGCAGGGGATGTGTTCTACGATCCCGCGCCCGCCGCTCGGGTCATGCCGTTCCTGGCGCGGTGCCGGGCGGCGGGAGTCGAGGTGCTGGTCGGCGATCCGCGGCGGGCACCGTTGCCGGTGGAACGGTTGCGGGTGCTGGCGGAGTATGCGTTCGCCGAGACGGATAGCGGGGTTATGCGGGCCAGCGAGGTTTTTGCGTTCGATTGAGCCAAACCGTCATGCTGAACTTGTTTCAGCATCCAACTCTCCATCGGCGATATTGCCTGAGGCGCGTTGGACCCTGAAACAAGTTCAGGGTGACGGTTTGGTTTGGGTAGGCCGCTGGCGTCAGTCGTTCGCCCCCACGATCTTCGCCACGCCGGCGGCTGCGTTCGGGTGATACCCGGCCTTCGCGCCCTCGTAGAAGCGCAGCGCGATCGGCTTGCCCCAGTCGCCCTGCGCCATCAGGTCCTTGTAGATCGGGTAGATCAGCAGGCCGCGGCCGACGCGCTTCACGAATGCCTCGATGCTGGGCAGCGCCGGTTCGTAGCGGTTGGCGATCGCCAGTTCGGCCCAGGCCGAGCGGACATAGGCGTTGTTCGATGCCGACAGGCCGAGCGTCTCGTCCAGTTCCTTGAGGCGCGCGGGCGTCTGCTGGCGGGGCAGGCCGTTGAGGAAGCGCAGCCATTGCTGGGTCGCCCAGCCGGTCGGCTGGACCGCACTCGCCGGGCCGCCGGCGTTGAACGCGGCGAGCTTGGCGTCGACCGCCGCCAGCGTCGCCGACGTGACGTGCACGGCATTGTCGGGCAGGCCGGCCTGATAGGCCCAGCGATCGAGCTCGAGCTTCGCCTCAAGCGCCTTGTCGCCCTTGATCAGGTTGGCGCGCAGGTCCGCCAGGAAGCCGGCGGTGGTCTGTGGCTGGAAGGCGTGACGATCGAAATAGGAGCGCAGATAGGCGTCCCACTTCGCCCGGCCCACCGCCGCCTCGATCGTGCGCAGGAAGGTCGAGCCCTTGAAATAATCGAGCTGGCCGAAGGTCGCGCCGGGCTCGCCGTGCAGGCGGGTGGTCGGTGCATCCTGGCCGCCGGCGTTCTTGATGTCGCGCACCAGCCCGTCCCAGTCGAGGTCCGAGTACATGGCGGCGCGCTCCTTGCCGTAGACCGCCTCCATGATCCGGTTCTCGAAATAGGTCGTGAAGCCCTCGTTGAGCCAGGAGTCCGACCAGGTCGCGTTGGTGACGAGATTGCCCGACCAGCTATGCGCCAGCTCATGCGCGACGACGTCGGTGTTCGAGCGATCGCCGGTGATGATCGTCGGCGTCAGGAAGGTTAGGGTGGGGTTCTCCATGCCGCCGTACGGGAAGCTCGGCGGCAGCACGAGCATGTCGTAGCGACCCCAGCGATAGGGGCCGTAGAGTGCCTGGGCGGCATCGATCATCTTCTCGACATCGGCGACTTCGTGCGCGGCGGCATCAAGCTGACTCGGCTCGGCCCAGACACCGGAGCGCGGACCCGTCGCCTTGAAGGCGAGGTCGCCCACGGCGAAGGCGATCAGATAGGGTGGCACCGGCCGGTCCATCTTGAAGCGGAACTGGCGCTTCTGGTGCGGGACCAGCGTGCCGGTGGCGCCGTCGAGCCGATCGCCGCTCATCACCGCGACGAAGCCGTCGGGCACGGTGAGCGTGGCGGACCAAGTCTGGCGGATGCCGGGGCTGTCCTGGGTGGGAATCCAGCTGCGATTGTTGATCGGCTGGCCCTGGCTGAACAGGTACGGCACCTTCTTGCCTGCGGTCAGCTCGGGCGGGAGCCAGCCGAGCGCGCTGGCGCCGGGCTTGGTCCTGTAGCGGATCAGGATCTGCTTGTTGCCCTCGAGCTGTACGGTGAGCGCCGAGCCGAGGCCCGTCTCGGTTTCGCGCGGGCCGATGGTGAAGGGCAGAACCTTGCCCTTGGGGCAGGTGACGCTCTCGATCATCAGGTCGTCGACGTCGAGCACGATCTCCTTCGCGCCCTTGGCCGCCAGCACGTTGAGCGTCGCGACGCCCGACAATGTCTTGCTGGCGAAGTCGACGTCGAGGTTGAGGTCGACATGGGTGACGCGCGCCACTTCGGGCTGGGCGTGGGTCCATACGTCCTTCGCCTCGGGCGTGGTCAGGATCGGGGCGGGCTTGCCGGTCTGGGCGGCGGCGGGGGCGGCGATCAGCATCGCGGCGGCAACGGGAGCAAGGATGCGCATGGCCGCGTGCTAAGCGGATCGCGGCTGAACGGCAACTGAGTGGAGACGATGCCGGCCCGGCCATAGACGAAGGCGACCTTCGCCAAGGTCACTGATCGAGCATCTCCCGCACCTTGGCGGCGAGGTCGGTATAGGTGAAGGGCTTGGGGAGGAGCTGCACGCCCGGATCGAGCCGGCCGTGATGGACGATCGTGTTGCGGGCATAGCCGGTGGTGAAGAGGACCTTGAGCGCGGGGCGCTTTTCCTGCGCTTCGGCGGCCAGCATCGCGCCGGTCATCCCGCGCGGCAGGACGACATCGGTGAAGAGCAGGTCGATCGGGCCCTGCTCCGCATCGAGCGCGGCAAGCGTGGCAGGGCCGTCACCGGCTTCGATTACCCGGTACCCCAGCTCGCGCAGCACCTCGACCGTGTAGGCGCGGACATCGTCATTGTCCTCGCACACGAGGATCGTCTCATGGACCTTGCCCTGGGGCGCGATCTCTGCGGCGGGGGCTTCGGGCGCATGGGCCTGGCCGTAATAGCGGGGCAGATAGATCTTCACCGTGGTGCCGTGGCCTGGCTCCGAATAGATGCGGACATGGCCGCCGGACTGGCGGATGAAGCCATAGACCATCGACAGGCCCAGCCCGGTGCCGCGGCCGACTTCCTTGGTGGTGAAGAAGGGCTCGAAGGCGTGGGCGAGCGTGTCCGCATCCATGCCGGTGCCGGTGTCGGACACGCAGATCACGACATATTGGCCGGGCGCCACTTCGCTGTCGCGGGCGGCATAATGGGCGTCGAGATGGGTATTGGCGGTCTCGATGGTGAGCTTGCCGCCCTCGGGCATCGCGTCGCGCGCGTTGATCGCCAGGTTGAGCAGCGCGTTCTCGAGCTGGTTGGCGTCGATCTCGACCGGCCAGGCCCGGACATCGGGCGCGAACGCCACCTCGATCGTCTCGCCCAGACTGCGATGGAGCATGTCGGACATGCCGGAGATCAGCCGGTTGGGATCGACGCGCTCGGGCGCGAGCGGCTGGCGGCGGGAGAAGGCGAGCAGGCGCTGGGTCAGCATGGCCGCGCGCTGCGCGCCCTGCATCGCCGCGTCGGCCGCGCGCGCGAGGCGGGGCTGCTCGGGCGACAGGTTGCGCTGGAGGATATCGAGATTGCCCGTGACGACCTGGAGCAGGTTGTTGAAATCATGCGCCACGCCGCCCGTTAGCTGCCCGACCGTCTCCATCTTCTGGGCCTGGCGCAACGCCGCCTCCGCGGTCTCGAGCGCTTCTGCCGCTTCGCGTTCGGCGGTGATGTCGCGCGCGACGCAGTAGAGCAGGTTGCCTTCGGGCGCGCTCGTCCAGCTGAACCAGCGATACTCGCCGTCCTTGCCGCGCAGGCGGTTCTCGAAGCGCCAGGTCGGCTCGCCCTGCTGGAGTTTGGCAAGCTCGGCGCGGGTGCGCTCCAGATCGTCGGGGTGCTCGATCCATTCGGAGGTGCGGCCGGTCAGTTCCGCCTCGCTCCAGCCCAGTATCTCGGTCCAGGCCGGGCTGGCGTTGCGCCAGATGCCCTGGCTGTCCGCGATCAGGAACGGGTCACGGGCGAGCGTCCAGAGCCGTGCGCGGTCGGCCAGCGCCTCGCGCTCGGAAAGTACCCGGCCGGTCGTCTCGCTGACGATGCAGAGCACGCCGCCGACCGATCCGTCATCGTCGAACACCGGGGAATAGCTGACGTCGAAATAGACGGTCTCGCCGCGCCCCTGGTCGCGCTCGATGTAGAAGGGGCGGTCCTTCGCCCAGAAAGTCTCGCCGGTATCGCGAACGCCCTGGAGCAGGGGGCCGAGATCGTCCCACAGCTCGCCCCACCAGATCCGCGCCGACTGGCCCAGCGCATGGGGGTGCTTGTCGCCGATCGTCGGGGCATAGGCATCATTGTACAGCGCGCAGAAATCCGGACCCCAGAACATGACGATCTCGGCACGGGCGGGCAGCATCATGCGTACGGCGGAAGTAAGCGCGTTCGACCAGGTGGAGACCGGGCCGAGCGGCGATTCGGTGCCGATGGCGGCAGTCAGTCGGCCCAGCTCCCCGAGCTTTTCGAAACTGTTCGTCTGGAAGATCGCCGTGGCCATCCGCGTCCCGAGGGTTGGTCTCGTTGCGCAGGCGAAATCTGCCCGCTTGCCAACTCAACGCGGCAGAGGGCGATCAGGTCCCGGGAAAGCTGGGGATCAGTGGCAGAGCGTGGAAAGCGCGGTGCGGTAGCTGCGGCCAAGCGGCACGATCTCGCCGCAGCGCAGCTGCACCGCCGGACGGCCACCGGCCTCGCGATAGACTTGCGAGACATGGCCACGGTTGACGACGACCTGGCGATGTACGCGGACAAAGCCGAGCGCCGCGAAGCGCTCGGCGAGTTCGGAGAGCGGCGCGCGAACGAGATGGACGCGCCCATGCGCGATGATCTCGCTGTAATTGCCGGCCGAACGGATCTGGGCGACATCGCAGGCACGCACGCGCAGGAACGGCGCCTCGGGCAGGTCGAGCCAGTCCTCCGCGCTGGGTGGCGCTAGCAGGATCGGTTCGATCGGCTGCTCGTCCTCATTGTCGAGCATGCGGCGATTGGCGAGGTGGCGACCCCAGGCCATCAGCGTGAGCAGCGCGGTCGAGCCGAGGATCGCCGAGCGCGGCAGGCACGTGACCAGCGGCGCGGGCAGGGCCGGGCCGCCGGGGCCGCACAGCTGATAGGGCGAGATGGCGAAGGCGAAGCGCGAGGCGGCAAGCTCGGCCAGGGTGACCGGGACAAAGGCCAGTGCGCCGAGCAGCAACGGCGAATGGCGGGGCGATTGGAGCAGCTCCTGCACCGGCTTGCGGCAGGCCCAGGCGATGCTGAGCATCGCACCCCAGACAAGGATTCGCGCCAGCCGCGCCTCATCGGGATGCTCGGTGGAGAAGCGATCGGCACCCGTTTCCAGTCCGCCCATGCCGAAGCCCAGCAGGAAGGCGAACAGCGCCAGCGCCGCCGCTACACTGAGCGGGACCCGAATGTCCCAGATCGACTCGCCGGCCGCCCTCTCCATACACGCAGGATAACCCGCGAACGCGCGCGCGCGAACTGCCGTTCGTCACACCGGCAATGCATTCGTCCCAGCACGCTCTCCCGCTCCTTCGATCGGCGGCAGATCGGCGCCGACAGGGGGTGTCAGGGAAGAGGGTAAGTCATGCGTCATTCGTTGTTCTGCCTGTCGGTACTCGCCATACCGACAGCCCATGCCCAGACCGCGCGGGCGCCGCAGTCGCCGGCCAATGGCGATGTTGTGCGCGCCGCCGACGATGCGTTCGGCAGGCGCGTGGGGATCGAGGAAGTCGGGCTCTATTCGGAAGGCGAGGTGCGCGGCTTCGACCTGCAGGCGGCGGGGAACTACCGGATCGAGGACCATTATTATGTTCGCGTCGCCGGCATGCTCCAGCCGTTGAACGGCGGCACCGCGATCCGGGTCGGCGCCAATGGCCTGCGCACCGATTTCGCCGCCCCTTCGGGCGTGGTGCAATATACGCTGCCGGCGGGCGGCGCGGGCGCCCGGGCCTCGCTCGAGGCCGGGTGGTGGGGCGGTTCGGGGCCGGTGGCAATGCTGCGCGGAGCGGCGGGGACGGCGGAAGGCGAGCTGTCGGTGGCGGGCGGCCTGCAGCTCAGTCTAGGCCAGCAATATACCGACGGCACCGCCGGGGACTTCACGGCAGCGGGGCTTGTACCGCGCTGGTCGCCGGCGCCGGGCGTGCAGATCACCGGCCTGTGGAGCCACAACTGGTTCCCGCGCGAGGGCGATACCTTCTTCGCCAATCCGGCCGGTGCGCCGGACCAGGTGAAGCGCTGGACCAACCGCACGCAAAGCTGGATGCGCGGTTATAACGAGTCCGACTTGCTCGGTGCCTTTGCCGATGTGGATGCCGGCGAAGGCTGGACCTTCGGGGCCTCGCTGTTTCGCAACGCGCTTCCCTACACCCGCAGCGTGTTCAATCTGCTGCGTTTCACCGGCAATGACCGCGAGGCGACCCAGAGCGGGCTGGTGTTCGGCGCCGAGAATCGCCGGTCGATTTCCGGCGAGGTGACCGCGGCCAAGCAGTTCCGGACGGGCAATCTCACGCACCGGATCATCGCCATGGCTCGCCGCCGGGATTCGCTGGTGGAGAGCGATCCCGGTGTGGCCTACACGCTCGGCACCTATGCCGATGTGAACGATATTCCCGCGGTTGCCGCACCGGCGGTTTCGCGCGGCGCGGCGCGGATGCGGGACGATGTCGGGCAATGGACCGGCGGGCTTGGCTATCGGCTGTCGATCGGGTCGTTCGCCGAATTGCGGCTCGATGCGCAAAGGGTCGACTATGCCAAGCGCGTGCGCGCCGTCGACGGCCGGGTTACCGAACAGGTGACGCGGCCCTGGCTCTATGGCGGATCGCTGTCGGTGGCGATCAGCGATCGGCTAACCGGCTTCGCCAGCTACGCGCGCGGGCTGGAGGAAGCGGGCGTCGCGCCGGCCAATGCCAGCAATCGCGGTGCGGTGCTGCCCGCCGCCATCTCGCGCCAAGCCGAGCTGGGAGTGAAATATGGCTTCACGGGCGGCCCGACGCTGATCGCCGGGTTGTTCGACCTGTCCAAGCCGACCCCCGGCATCGATGCGGCGGGCGCGTTCGACTTTGTCGGGAAGGTGCGACACCGCGGCGTCGAGCTGTCACTGGCCGGGCCGCTCACCGCGCGGCTAAGCGCCGTACTGGGGGCGACCTATCTCGATGCGAGGATCGAGGGCGAACTAGTCGATCGGGGCGTGATCGGCACCCGGCCGATCGGGCGACCCGAGGTGACCGCGCTCGCTAACCTGACCTGGCGGGTGCCGGGCATGGAAGGGCTGACGGTGGATGGCGGGGTGAATGTGCGCGGCGCGCGCTATGCCGATCGTGAGAATCGGGTGGAGCTGCCGGGCTATGCGACCTTCAACCTGGGCCTGCGCCAGGCGTTCGAGCTGGGAGGTCATCCGGTGACACTGCGGGCGCGGGTGACCAACCTCGCCGACAAGTTCGCCTGGAACCCGACCAACTCGGGGCTGATCACGCCGATCGTCCCGCGGACGCTGACGTTGACGCTTACGGGGGAGATTTAGCGCTGGGGCCTACTGCTGCCCGGCGAAAGCCATGGAAGCTGGAGTTGGGGCTTACCTCGGCTGCGCGTCGAGGAATGCCGCGACCTCGGCGAGATCCACATTCTTGTCGAGGTACGTCTGGCCGATGCCCCGGGCGAGCAGGAAGGGCAGAGTGCCCGCGCTCATCTTCTTGTCGTGGAGCATGTGCTCCACGAGCCGCGCACCGGAGGCGGTGATCCCCGCCGCCTTCAGCCCACCCGGCAGGCCCACCGCGGCCAGGTGCGCGGCAACTCTCTCGGCGTCCTGGCCGGGGCAGATGCCCTGCGCGGCCGAGAAGCCGAAGGCCAGCGCCATGCCGGCGGCGACGCCCTCGCCGTGGAGCAGCTTGTCGGAGAAGCCGGTCTCGGCCTCGAGCGCGTGGCCAAAGGTGTGGCCGAGGTTGAGCAGCGCGCGGGTGCCGGTGGTCTCGCGCTCGTCGGCCGCGACGATGCGGGCCTTGGCGCCGACCGAATGGGCGATGGCATATTCGCGTGCGGCCGGATCACCGGCCATCAGCGCGGTGGCATTGGCCTCGCACCATTCGAAAAAGGCGAAATCGTCGATCAGCCCGTATTTCACGACTTCTGCATAGCCGGCGCGGAGATCGCGGGCGGGCAGCGTGTCGAGCACCTGCGGATCGATCAGTACCACGCTCGGCTGGTGGAAGGCACCGACCAGGTTCTTGCCGGCACGCGTGTTGATCGCGGTCTTGCCGCCGACCGAGCTGTCGACCTGGGCGAGCAAAGTGGTGGGGATCTGGACGAAGTTGCAGCCGCGCTTGAGCACCGAAGTCGCGAAGCCGACCAGGTCGCCGATCACGCCGCCGCCGAGCGCGATCACATGGTCGCTGCGCTCGATGCCGAGCTCGAGCAACCGGTCGAGCAGCGCTTCGAGCTGGCCCCAGCTCTTGGTGCCTTCGCCGGGGGGCAGGATAATTGCTTCGCTCGGACCCAGGCTTGCCTGCAGCGTAGCGAGGTGCGGGCGGACATTCTCGTCGGTGACGATCACCCAGCGCCGGCCCTTGTAGAAGGGCGCGAGTGCTTCGCCGGCGCGGGCGAGGAGCCCCGCCTCGATGCGGACGTCATAGCTGCGGTCGCCAAGCGCGACGGGAACGATTGTCACGGATTCAGGGCCTTCAGGATCGCGTCGACGGTGGTGTCGTGCGGCGCTGCTATGCTGGGCACCCGGATCGGCGCAAGCGCGTAATAGGGATTGCGCAGCGCGGCGAGCTCGGTGAGCACCACTTCGGGATCGCGGCCGCGCAGCAGCGGGCGGGTGTCGCGGCGGCGCACCCGGTCGGCCAGCACCGCCGGTTCGGCATCGAGCCATACCGCGATCGCCTGATCGAGGATCAGCGCGCGGGTATGCTCGTTCATGAAGGCGCCGCCGCCGGTCGCGATGATCTTGGGCGCGCCATCGACCAGCCGGGCGATCACCCGCCGTTCCCCGTCGCGGAAATGCGCCTCGCCGAAACGCTCGAAGATATCGGCAACGGTCATCCCCGCCGCCGCTTCGATCTCATGGTCGGCGTCGACAAAGGGCAGGCGCATGCGCTGCGCCAGGCGCCGGCCGACCGTGGTCTTGCCCGCACCCATCAGGCCGATCAGCACGATCGCCTTGCCCGTCCACCCGGTATTCACTGCCTGTGTTTGTAACATGTTCGGAAGGGCTATACAGCGAGGGCGGTCGTCGGGCAAAAGGCCCGCGAAAGTCTCATTGTACCGGACCCCTTCATGTCCCGCTTGATTGTTGCGTTGATCGTCATTCTCGTCGTCCTGGTTGGCGGCCTCTTCTTCCTCGCCGGCCGCGAGACGAAGAAGGAGCCGGTGCGCATGGAGAAGGTGGTCCCGCTTGAAAATCTCGCGAATTAAGGGCCGCCAACTCGCGCTTGGGGCGCTGTTGCTGGCTGGCGCGGCGGTGCCCGCGCTGGGGCAGCAGGACAAGCCCGAATCGCTGCTGCCGCCGGGATTCGACGATCCGGCACCGGCTCCCGCGCCGCGCCCGGCGCCTGCGCCGACCGCGAGTGCTCCTGCTTCGACCGCGCCCTCCGCTGCGCCGATTTCCAGCGTGCCGACGCTGGGTAACGACAGCGCCGCGCTGTCGAACACCACCGATGTCGCGGAGGTGCCGACCGGCCCGGTCGATCTCTCGCGCTACGAATTGCCCGATTACGCCAAGCACTCGCTGAACCGTACCGGCGCGCTCGCCGCCGGCAACACGCCGTTTCCGGCCAAGGCGTTCGGCGCCACCGATGGCCGCACGCTTGCCGTGCTGATGCAGCGGTTGAGCGCCCCGGTCGCCTCGCGCTGGGCATCGATCGCGTTGCGCCGCGCGCTGATGTCGCCACTCAACACGCCCAGGCACATCAACGGCGCCGATTTCGCCGCCGAGCGCGCCTGGCTGCTGCTGCGCATGGGCGAGGCCAATGCCGCCCGCGCGGTGATCAACGACGTCGACACCGACAATTACACCACCCGCATGCTGCAGGTGGCGATGCAGGTCTCGCTCGCCACTGCCGATCCGGGCGGGCTGTGCGGCATCGCCGATCGCGGCAACCAATATATCCACCAGCGCGGCTGGGCGCTCGCCAAGGCGATGTGCGCCGGGCTTGCCGGAAAGCCGAACGAGGCGGGGCAGCTGCTCGATCAGGCGCGCGGCGGCACGCCGGCCAGCGACATCGACAACCTCCTCGCGGAAAAGGTTCTGGGCACCGGCGCGCAGGGCCGCCGCGCGGTCACGCTCGAATGGGGCGGGATCACCCGGCTCAATGCCTGGCGCTGGGGCCTTGCCACCGCGACCGGCGAGGAAGTGCCGCTTTCGCTCTACAACACCGCCGGCCCGCAGGTGCGTTACTGGCAGGCGCTCGCACCGCAGCTGAGCCCGCGCGCCCGCGCCGCCGCGGCCGAGTTGGCCGCTACCGCCGGCGTCTTCTCCAATGCCGGGCTGGTCGATCTGTACAGCGAGATCGCCGAGGGCGACGATGCGAACAGCACCGAGGGAGCAGTCGCGCGCGACCTGCGCACCGCCTATACCGACGGCAATGTCGCAGAGCGGGTCAAGGCGATCCGCACGCTCTGGGCCGAGGCGAGCACGCCGCGCACCCAATATGCGCGGCTGATCCTCACCGCGCGCGCGGCGTCGTGGATCCCGGCGGATGCCAAGGTGGAGGAGCCCGAGAAGCTGATCGCCTCGATGCTTTCGGCCGGCTACGAGACCAAGGCGATGGAATGGCGCACGGTTGTGCCGCGCGGCAGCATCGCCTGGGGCCTCCTCGCGCTCGGCGATCCCGGCGCGCAAGGGCCGGTTGCCTATGGCGATTTCGATGCGTTCAAGGATGCTGCGGGCCAGCGCCGCGCCCAGCTCGCCTTTGCCGGGCTTGCCGGGCTCGGCCGGTTCGAGACCAGCGATGCCCAGCGCGGCGCCCAGGCGCTCAACGTGGCGATCGGCGCGCAGAACGACTGGACCCGCGCGATCGACGCGGCCGGCCGGCGCGGCGATTCGGGCATGGTCGCGCTGCTCGCGGCGGTCGGCATGCAGTCGCGCGTCTGGGACAATGTCACGCCCGAGGCGCTGTTCCACATCGTCGCCGCGATGCGCGCGGCGGGAATGACCAGCTATGCGCGGATGATCGCCGTGGAGGCGGTCACGCGGTCGGTTTGACCTTCTCGGACGACCGCGCGCTGATCGAGCGCTTCCTCGAGATGATGCGGGCGGAGGCGGGCGCCGCCGCCAATACCATCGCCGCCTACCAGACCGACCTGCGCCTTGCCTCCGAGTTCCTCGGCGGCGGGCTGGGCGGCGCGGGGCGGCCGGAGCTGGAGAAGCTCGGTGACGAGTGGCAGGCGCTGTCCCGCGCCACCGTTGCCCGCAAATCGGCGGCGCTGCGCCGTTTCTACGCCTTCCTCGCCGATGAGGGGCTGCGGGGCGACGATCCCTCCGCCGCCTTGCCGCGCCCCGGCACTGCCCGCGCGCTGCCCAAGGTGCTGAGCGTCGAGGATGTGGACAGGATGTTCGCGACGATCGCCGATCGCATCGCCCGCGTACCGCCTGATCCCAACGACCTGCGGCTCCAGGCGTTGATCGAGCTGCTCTACGGCTCCGGCCTGCGCGCCACCGAGTTGGTCTCCCTTCCTCGCAACGCCGTGTCGCCCGACCGGCCCTATTTGATCCTCAAGGGCAAGGGCGGCCGCGAGCGGCTGGTGCCGATCTCGGATCGCGCCCGCGCCGCGGTGGCGGCGTGGCGCGAACACGTGACCTCGGACCGGCCGTTCCTCTTCCCTTCGGGCAAGGGGCACCTGTCTCGGGTGCGGCTCTACCAGCTCGTGCGCGCGCTGGCGGGGGAGGCGGGAATCCCGCCCGACCGGGTGAGCCCGCACGTGCTGCGGCATGCCTTTGCGACGCATCTACTGGAGGGCGGCGCCGATCTGCGCGCCTTGCAGGCGATGCTCGGCCATGCCGATATCGCGACGACCGAGATCTACACCCATGTCGACAGTCGTCGGTTGGTCGAGCTGGTCAACCAGCGGCATCCGCTGGGGGAAGCGTTGGGGAAGCCGGAGCAGCGCAAGGCGTAGAAACAGCCCTTCCCCGGCGGAGGCCGGGGGCCAGTCTCGGCGCATTTGGTCAGGGGCGGGAACCTCTCGGAAGGCGTTGCAACTGGGCCCCGGGCTTCGCCGGGGAGCAGCTTTCATGAAGGTCCTGCGCACCTCCGGGACACAGCTGCGCGTTGACGTAGCTTCACGCCAAGGTTAGCCCCCGCTCGATGACCACTTTCCTCGACTTCGAGAAGCCGATCGCCGAGCTTCAGACCCGCATCGACGAGTTGCGCCAGACCGCCCAGGGCGGCGCCGTCGATATCGACGCGGAGATCGGCCCGCTTCAGGCCAAGGCCGAAAAGCTCCTGAAGGACACCTATGCCAAGCTCACGCCCTGGCAGAAGACGCAGGTTGCCCGCCATCCGGAGCGGCCGCACTTCAAGCATTATGTCGCCGGGCTGATCGAAGAGTTCATGCCGCTGGGCGGCGACCGCGCCTTTGCCGACGACAATGCGATCCAGGGCGGCCTGGGCCGGTTCCGCGGACGCCGGGTGATGGTGATCGGCCATGAGAAGGGCGACGACACCGCCAGCCGGCTCAAGCATAATTTCGGCATGGGCAAACCGGAGGGCTATCGCAAGGCGATCCGCCTGATGGCGCTGGCCAACAAGTTCAACCTGCCGGTGATCACCCTGGTCGACACCTCGGGCGCGTTCCCGGGCGTGCAAGCCGAGGAGCGCGGCCAGGCCGAGGCGATTGCGCGCTCGACCGAGGCGTGCCTCAACCTGGGCGTGCCGCTGGTCGCCTCGATCCTGGGCGAGGGTGGCTCGGGCGGCGCGATCGCGCTCGCCGCGGGCAATACCGTGCTGATGATGGAGCACGCGGTCTATTCCGTGATCTCGCCCGAGGGCTGCGCCTCGATCCTGTGGCGCACCGCCGACAAGGCGGCCGACGCGGCGGAGGCGATGAAGGTCACCGCACAGCATCTCAAGGAACTGAAGGTGATCGACCGGATCGTCAGCGAGCCGCTGGGCGGCGCGCACCGGGATCAGGGTGCCGCGATCCACGCACTGGGCGATGCGATCGAGGAATCGCTGGCCAAGCTCGACGGCATGTCGCCCGAGAGCCTGCGCCAGGCCCGCCGCGCCAAGTTCCTGGCGATGGGGCGGATCTGAGAAAGGCGAAGCGCGTCGGCTAGCGAACCGGCGCGCTGTGCTCCGAGGCGGCCATGCTCGCGCCGAGCATGCCCAGGCCCTGAACGACCGCAAGAATGGCGCAGATCGCGAGGAACGCGACCAGCGCCAGCTCCATCGGCCGTACGGCCTTGTGGGGGATAATCTGCTTCATCCTCTCCTTATAGGAGAGTCGGCATGTACACCGGGTGAAGCGCGCGGTTCGTCCGGGTTCAGGAAAACTACGAGGCCTTCATGTTCGAGGAGACGTTGGTGAACGTCTTCTTGAGCGAATTGCCGAGTCCCTGCATCGCGGCGATGGCGGCGACCGCGATCAGCGCGGCGATAAGGCCATATTCGATCGCGGTGGCGGCGCGCGTCTCGCGCAGGAAAGTCATCAAACTGTTAATCATAAACCCCTCTAAAGCAATGAAAAGGGCGGCTGAACTGTAAGTCCCGCCGCCCGATTTCGTTCCGTTTGTCGGATCGAGGCTTACGAAGCCTTCATGTTCGACGAAACGTTGGTGAAGGTCGACTTCAGCGAGTTGCCCAGGCCCTGCATGGCGGCAATCGCGGCGACGGCGATCAGAGCGGCGATCAGGCCGTACTCAATGGCGGTCGCGCCCTTGGAATTCTTCAGGAAGTTGCGGATCTTCATCATAACCGGTCTCCAGAGTTCAAAATAGCTTCATTCACCCGGCCTCCCCGGAAGGCTCCGGTTCGGCACGATCAAGCTACAATCCGGAAGTAAAGAAACGCCTAAGGTCGAGCGTTACGAAGGCGTAACCAGTTTGCCGTGGGCGGTTCAGGACTGGGTGGCCGTCTGGACCTTGTTGGTGACGTTGCCCCACATGTTCTTGGTCTGGTTGGCCACGCTCGTCAGGCTGGCCATCATCGCGAGGACGATGAGCGCGAGGATGAAGCCATATTCCACGGCGGTCGCGGCACGGCGGTCATCAATCACCAGGCGGATCGCGCGTACAAGGGCTCGCATCGGGGGCACTTCTTCTCCAAAGGTGGCCCCAAACTAGCCAAAGAGGCTTAACGAAAAGCTGATGGATGCTTCTGACATGTTGCTCGTCGTGGCGGCGGCACTGATCGACGATTGCGGCCGCGTGCTGCTCCAGCAGCGCCCGCCGGGCAAGCCGATGGCGGGGCTGTGGGAGTTCCCCGGCGGCAAGATCGAGCCCGGCGAAAGCCCCGAATCGGCGCTCGCCCGCGAGTTGCACGAGGAGCTGGGACTAACCCTTAGCGTGAAAGACCTGAGCCCGATCGCCTTCGCCAGCGAACCCCTGGCCGGCCGGCACCTGCTGCTGCTGCTCTACACTGCGAGGACCTGGCAAGGCGAGCCGGTGGCGCATCACGCCACCGAGCTGCGCTGGGTGACCCCGGCGGAGATGCGCGGGATGCCGATGCCGCCGGCGGACGTGCCGCTGGTGGCGGCGCTGGTGGGAATGGTTTGAGCCGAATTGTGCTGACTGGGACTAGTCTAGATCTTCGTCTTCGAGGCCTATCGTGTCGGGCAGGGTCGCCACGAAATCGCGGAGCTCGCCCTCATATTCAGGCGCAATGTGACGGAAAGAATCGCTCAATATTTTTCGGGATTCGGTGTCAAGATTTTGTAGATCGTATCCAAGTCGCTCCAAGATTTGGATGACATCGTCCTCGTCTATGGACTCTCCGGAAAATTCCAGCGCGATGTTGAGATTGGCCAAGGCTCGCGCGATCTGATGTATCATCATGACTTGGGCATCCTCATCTTGCGGTTGGGGTCGTCTGTTCAATCTCCGGTCACGTTTCCTTCTTCGTCCGGTAGCCGCTCTTTGGTCCGCTCGGCCCGGGTTGCCTGGATTATGTCCTCGATTTCGAACAGCAGGGCACGTCCCTGATCCGTTTTTCCGTTGGTGTCTTCGGGATCGTCGGCGAACAACGCCTTTGCTTGCGCTGCAAGTTCGACGAGTGATGCGTAACGCGTTTCGCCGAGCTTGGCTTTTACGAGCTCAAAGCCTCCAGCCAATTGATGGAAGCGGCTTTCTACGTTTCGATCCGGGAAGGAACCCGACTGATCGATGAAGGTGGGGGCATCTAGCACCATCGATCCGAGAAGGTCATAGATCTCGCTCAACGAAGCAGGAATATAGGGGCGAGGAGGGATGTAGGGTGGGGTTGGATCGTTCATTTTACGTTCTCCGGTCGGCGTATGGCGTAGGTATATATACCCCCGAGCTGGGTTGGTCGGATGATGACGACCATCTCCGGACGAAAATCCGTGTTGAAGAATCCTCTTATTTGCGCGGTTAAGATGGTTTTGTTGGTCAATGTCACGTCAAAAGCTACACTTCCAACTCTCGCGTCAGGAATACGATAGGTGCGCTCGGAGGTGTTATTCTCCCGTCTGTTAACCCGGACAAGCCCATTGCCGGATGAAGCGATGCCTAGTGCGCCATAGCGCTCTCGCAACTCACTTCGAACAGCTCGATCGATGTAATTGCCGAGCGCTTCGTTGGGCGACAGGCGAGGTTCCAGGCGGCCAGCGCGTTGCAGCTTTAGGCCGTTTTCGTATGCTCGATTCGTCGCATCTTGAAGGAAGCGCAATGTCTCAACCTGTAGAGGACGCAGGTCGCCCTTTACGCGCATATGGGCTTCAGCGCGTCGGAATCTCAAATCATTCAATTGCCTCATCTGCCCCTCGAAAGTGGACGGTGGTCCCAGGGAGGCGTATTGATACGTGGGATCGATGGATTTTATCTGCTGTAGATAGGTTTTTACCCAGCGATCCGCCATTTCAGTGGTCATTTGGCGTGCCGCAGATCTGAACCCCAGGATGTTGTCGGCAACGGCTACCGGTGTTCCAAGGGGTGAATTTCGCAGTCCGGGGAATGTCTGCTCAAGCGTCATGGGATCGTGGAATGCGCGGATATTGCTTCCGCGTCCGCCGCCGCCTCGGGAGCCGCCGCCCGGTTGGTTGGCGTTTACGGTCCAGCTTGGCTGTGTTCCATCCAGCGCCGTTGACCGCGGCCCACCCGGCCCGAACGTGAACCGCCCATTCCGTGGATCATGCCACGGATTGAACTTTACCTCGACGTCGCGCGCTGCCTCAGGCTGAGACCATCGTCCCGTCCGCATCCATGTCGAGAACGCTGTCGGCTGCCTCTTTCCTGAAATGCCCATGCCACCGCCTTTCCCAATTGCGGTGAGAACATTTCAAGAACATATTCCAACAATACAAGCGTAACTCCCTCCGAACCGGACCAATCCGGCCGAAGCGGTTCTGCTGAAACGCAGCCTCAATTCTTCCCCTTCAACGCCTCCGCCAGCGACGCCACCGCGCTGCCGCGCCGGGCCGGCTTGGGCTGGGATTCGTCCGGGGCCCAGCCGGTCAGGTAGACGATCTCGAAGCGCTCGGGGGTCTTGCCGTCCGGGTCGGCGCGGTCGGCGAATGTCGCTGCGGCGCGGGCCAGGGTGCCGCGGGTAAGGGGCGGGGTGCCCGGCAGCAGGTTGGTCGCCGCCATGCCGCGCAGGTCGCCGAGCAGCGAGAAGATGCTCGAATAGCGCACGGTCAGCGTCTCGACGTCGGCCACCGGCAGCGCGAAGCCGGCGCGGGTGAGCAGGTCGCCGGCGGCGCGCACGTCGATCTGGGGGTGGAAGCGCGCGACCGGGCGCTCGCTCTCGGCATGGAGGAACACCGATCGCAGCGTCGCCAGCGTGCCCGCGCCGAGGAAGGCGCCGAGGAACAGCCCGTCGGGGCGCAGCGCGCGGCGCGCGATCGAGAGCGCGCCCGGCACGTCGTTGATCTGGTCGAGCACGCCGATGCTCACCACCAGGTCGAAGCTGTTCTCGGGGAACGGGGTGCGGTCCTCATCGGCCTGGACGCCGCCGGCCTGGACGGCGAAGGCGGCGCCGGCGTCGATCCGGGTGATGTGGGCACCGGGCAGCTCGAAGCCGCCGGCAAAGCTGCCCATGTCGAGCACGTCGTGGAATTCGCGGGTCACCCCGGCCAGGCGCTCGCCGATGCCCTCCAGCATATGCTCGCGGATAAAGCCTTCGTAGCGGCGGGCGGCGCGGTCACGGCGCTTGCGGCGCAGGGCGCGGTCGAAGATCTCGGCGGAATCAGTCGGTCCATTCTGGGGCATGGCGCGCTTGTGCGCCGGTGCGTCGCCGGGGACAAGACGGGTGTGGCCGGCCCCGCGATCCTCCTGCGTCCACTCGCCCGGATAGCCGATCTCGCGCTGCCGCCGCGCTGCCCGGGCTGCGGCGCGATCACCCCGGCGGATCACCGCTTCTGCGCCGCCTGCTGGGGGAGCCTGCGCTTCCTCGGGCCGCCCTGGTGCGCGGCCTGTCACCTGCCGTTCGAGCATGATCGGGGGGAGGGCGCGCTGTGCGGCCCGTGCCTCGCCGATCCGCCGCCGCATGACGGGGTGCGCGCCGCGGTCGCCTATGGCGAGGTGGCGCGGGCCATCGCGCTCAAGCTCAAATATTCGGGGCGGCTCGCCTGCGCCGCGACCATGGCGCGGGCGATGGCCCGGCTGATGCCCGAGGAGGCGGCGCTGCTGGTGCCGGTGCCACTGCACCGCTGGCGCCTCTGGTCGCGCGGCTACAACCAGGCCGGGCTGATCGCCGCGTCGCTCTCGCGCGCGCACGGCGTGCCGCTTGCGCCCGACCTGCTGCGTCGGGTGAAGGCGACGCCGGTGCTGCGCGGGCTAGGGGCGAGGGCGCGGGCCAGGGCGGTCGCGGGTGCCTTTTCATTGGCACCGGGCGCGCGGGAAAGGCTGGTGGGCAGGACGGTGGTGCTGATCGACGACGTGCATACCAGCGGCGCCACCGCTGACGCCTGTGCACGAGTGCTCAAGCGCGGCGGCGCGGCGCGCGTGATCCTTTTGTGCTGGGCCCGCGTTCTGGAGGCAGGAGAAGGCCCGGATTGACAAGCGCCGGGCGCGATCACAGGTGTGACGTGAAATGGCTAAGATCGAAATCTTCACCAAGGCGTTCTGCCCTTATTGCACCCGGGCCAAGGCCCTGCTCGACAGCAAGCAGGCCGAATATGAGGAGATCGACATCTCGATGGGCGGCCCGCGCCGCAACGAGATGATCGAACGCTCGAACGGCCGGATGACCGTCCCCCAGGTGTTCATCGACGGCAAGCATATCGGCGGGTCCGATGATCTCGCGGCGCTTGATGCGCGCGGCGGGCTCGATCCGCTGCTCGCCGCCTGAGCCTTCGGGCGATGATCGTCTTCGACCTCAAATGCGAAGTCGGCCATGTCTTCGAGGCGTGGTTCGGATCGAGCGGCGCCTGGGAGGAGCAGCGCGCCGCCGGGCTTGTCGCCTGCCCGATGTGCGGCAGCGCGGAGGTTGGGAAGGCCGTCATGGCGCCCAATGTCGGCGCCAAGGGCAACCAGGTCGCGGTGCCGTCGCTGCCTGTGCCTGCGGGCGAAGCGGGGATTCCGGCCGAGGCAGTGAAGGCAGCGATGGCGGTGCTCGCCGATATGCAGGCCAAGGTGCTGGAGGGCTCGAAATGGGTCGGCTCGGCCTTCGCCGACAAGGCGCGCGCCATGCATCTGGGGGAGGCCCCGCATGCGCCGATCCACGGCCAGACCAGCCTTGCCGAGGCGCAGGCGCTGATCGAGGAGGGCGTGCCTGTCGCGCCGCTGCCACTGCCGGTGGTGCCGCCCGAGGCGTGCAACTGATCCGCTGCATCGTCATCCCCGCGCAGGCGGGGATCCAGGGTGGCAGAGCGACGTCCTTCATGACTCTGGATTCCCGCCTGCGCGGGGATGACGGGGGAGGGACTTCGGTCTCTTTCCGCCTTCACCGTTGTAGCCCAGTGGTACACTGGCTAAGCTCCCCCGGAATCGGGGGAATCTTGCAATGGATGCTTTGCGCCTGGAGGGCGTGATCAAGCGCTTCGGCGACTTCACGGCAGTCGACAATCTGAGTTTTGCAGTGGCGCCCGGGGAGGTGTTCGGCTTTCTCGGCGGCAATGGCGCGGGCAAGACGACCTCGCTGCGCATGGTGCTGGACATCCTGCGCCCCGACGCGGGGAACATCTCGGTGCTCGGCCGCGCGCCGGGCCGCGCGAACAGCGCGATGCTGGGCTTCCTGCCCGAGGAGCGCGGCCTTTATCGCTCGATGACCGCGCTCGACACGATCGTCTATTTCGGCCGGCTGAAGGGAATGACGCCCTCGGATGCGCGGGGCGAGGGCAAGGCGCTGCTCGAGCGCTTCGGCCTGCAGGATTTCGCCAAGACCACGGTCGACAAGCTCTCCAAGGGCATGGCGCAGAAGGTCCAGCTGGCGACCGCGGTGGTCAACCGCCCGCAATTGCTGATCCTCGACGAGCCCTTCTCGGGCCTCGATCCGGTCAACCAGGGCCTGCTAGAGGACGAGATCGTCCGCGCGGCGAAGGGCGGGGCGGCGGTGGTCTTCTCCACTCATGTCATGCAGCATGCCGAGCGGCTCTGCGATCGGCTGCTGCTGCTCGCGCGCGGCAGGAAGCTTTTCGAGGGCACGCAGGACGAGGCGCGTGCCACGCTTCCTGTCGAGCTGCGTCTTTCCGCGAAGCTGTCGCCCGAGGGGCTGCCGGGCGTGATCGATGCGCAGGTGCTGGGCGAGGCGGGCGCATGGCGCGACTGGTCGGTACGGCTCGCGCCGGGCGGTGATCCGGGTGACCTGCTCGAGCATTGCACCGTGCACGGCTTCGCGCTGCGCCGCTTCGAGCAGCGCCGGGCGAGCCTGCACGAGGTCTTCCTTCACATCGTCGGCGGGGAGGCACGCTAATGCTCCAGCACATCCTCCTCGTCGCCGGTCGCGAATATCGCCAGATTGCGATGACCAAGAGCTTCTGGATCACGCTGTTGATCCTGCCGCTCGCCTTTGCGCTGGGGCCGCTCGCATCGCGCTTCATCGACAAGTCCGACACCGAGACGGTGATGCTGGTCGACCAGGCCGGCGGCGCGCCCTCGGCGGCGATCCGCCATCGGCTGATGCTCGACGAGCAGCGGGCGTCTCTCGATGCGCTTGCCCGCTATGTCCGCCGGCATGAGCTGCAAAAGGCGAACCCCAACGCGCTCTGGGCGCAGCAGGGTCGCTGGTACAGTGACGCCGATGTCGCCCGCTTCCTCGCCGAGGGCGGCGTGGATGGCGCGCGCAAGCAGATCGCCATGGTGTCGAAGGAAGACGCCACGGGCTTCAAGGCACCCGAGGCCAATTACCGGATCGTCGAGACCCCGGCCAATATCGCCACTGCCGCGCCGGGCCAGATCGACAAGACGCTCCAGCCGCTCCTCCATCCGGACGACAAGTCCAGCGCCAAGCCGATCGATTATGTCGTGCTGATCCCGCGCGAATTCGGTGCCTCGCCGGCCGTGCGGCTCTGGGCCAACGGCCGTCCGCGCGCTTCCTTCGTGGGGACGTTGCAGACGGTGCTGACCCAGGACCTGCGCACCCGCTATCTCCAGGCCAATGGCGTCGCGCCGGCCGCCGCCGCGACCGTGGGTGCGATCACTCCGGCGATTCAGGTGACCACCCCGCCCGAGGGCAGCGGCCGCGAGCGCGTTCTGGTGCGTTCGATCCTGCCGCTCGCCTGCGCCTATATCCTGATGATGTCGCTGATGCTGTCGGGCAGCTGGATGCTGCAGGGCACGGTGGAGGAGCGCGGCAACAAGCTTCTCGAGACCGTGCTCGCCTGCGTTTCGCCCAACGAGCTGATGTACGGCAAGCTGGTCGGGACTGTGGCGATCGGTCTGTCGATGATCCTCACTTGGGCGGCCTGCGGCATCTTCGCCGCCTATGCCACGCATGGCGCGATCGCGGACATCATCCGTCCGGCGCTGGAACCGGTCTCCACGGTCGGCAGCGTCGCGGCGATCCTCTATTTCTTCGTTGCCGGCTATCTCATGGTGTCGATGCTGTTCCTGGTGATCGGCGCGATGAGTGATTCGATGCGCGATGCCCAAGGCTATCTGACGCCGGTGATCCTGCTGATCATGATGCCCTTCACCCTGCTGGTGCAGGCGGTGGTGAACGGTGCGGGTGGGATCGGCGTTCAGGTGCTCACCTGGGTGCCGCTCTATACTCCGTTCACTGTGATGGCGCGGCTGGGCAGCGGCATCCCTTTCTGGGAGATGATCGGGTCGGGCGTCACCCTGGCGCTGTTCATCGCGCTGGAGATCTGGTTGCTCGGCCGCGTGTTCCGCGCCAGCCTACTCAGCGGCGGGCGACGCAGTGTCGGGGAGATCATCGGCCTGATGCGGCGGGAGGCCTAGCCGGTTGACCCTCGGGCGCGGCCCCGATACCAACCGCGCCCGTGCCTCCGTAGCTCAGCAGGATAGAGCGACGGTTTCCTAAACCGCAGGTCGTGAGTTCGAATCTCGCCGGGGGCACCACCGAAACCCGCGGACTTCCGCGGGTTTCGCGATTCTGCGGACCGAATCCCGATCGTTGGCGTTCACGCATCGATTGTCGGCGGGGCGTCTGCCCAGCAACCTGCTGGCCTTTGGTGGGAAGGACCGCAGCATGGCGAGCAGGCACAGAATTGGGATCATCGTCGGAAGCTTGCGCAAGGACAGCATCAACCGGAAGGTGGCCCGGTCGATCGCGGCATTCTCCGCCGACGCGCTTGAATGCGAGTTCATCGAGATTGGCGACCTGCCGCTCTACAATGAGGACGACGAGGCGAACCCGTCAGCGGCGGTGACTGCGTTCCGCGAACGCGCGGGGCGCGTGGACGGGATTCTGTTCGTGACACCCGAATATAATCGGGGCGTGCCGGGGCTGCTCAAGAACGCTATCGATGTGGGCTCGCGGCCCTATGGCAAGAGCGTCTGGGACAAGAAGCCGGCGGCGGTGATCACCGTGTCGCCCGGAGCGATCGGCGGGTTCGGCGCGAACCATCATCTGCGCCAATATTGCGTGTTCCTCAACATGCCGATGATGCAACAGCCCGAGGCCTATCTCGGCCAGGTGAAGCCGGACAGCTTCGATGCAGACGGCCGGCTGAAGGACGGGCCGCTCAAGGATCTCGTGACGAGCCTGTCGGACGCGTTTGCCGATTGGGTTGACCTGATCCTGCGTGGCCGGCAGCTGATCGCGGAGGACGCCGCGCATGGCGGCAACAACTGAGGCCGGGGCCGCTCGACCGTGAGTGCGGGGCCGCCGGCAGGGGGGCTGCCGGCGGCCCTGTCGATTTTAGCCGTTGAGCTTGTCCTTCACCGCCTTGGCGGCCGAGAAGCCCAGCTTCTTCGACGCGGCGATCTGGATGGTCGCGCCGGTCGCGGGGTTGCGGCCCTCGCGTGCGGGGCTGTCCTTGACCTTGAACTTGCCCAGGCCGTTCAGCGAGATCTCTTCGCCCTTGGCGGCCGCTTCGATGATCGCGCTGACGGTCGCGTCGACGGCCTGCTTTGCCTCGGCCTTGGTAAGGCCGGTTGCGGTCGCAACCGCGTCGATCAGGTCGGAGTGGTTCATTTCAACATTCCTCGTCTCTTGGAAAGAAGGGCGGCGCGCTTAGCAGAGGGTGCCGCGTGGTCAATGTCCCGGCTGTGGGCGCGTTGACCGGGTTAAATTATATTATATAAGTGATTTAATAAGATTAGGTGTCTTGGGGGAGAGTGGCCGGTGGCTGACGAAGCGAAAGGGATGAACCGCCGCCAGGCGTTGAAGGGCGGCTTGTCGCTCGGCGCGATGGCGGCCGCGGCGTTTGGCGCGGGCAAGGGGCTCGCCTGGTCGAAGCGCCGCGATACCCGGCCCAACATGATCGTCATCATGGGCGACGATATCGGCTATTCGGACCTTGGCGCCTATGGCGGTGACACCGACACCCCGCACCTCGACGCGCTGGCCGGCAGAGCGGTGCGGTTCGACAATTTCTACAACATGTCGCGCTGCTGCCCGTCGCGGGCGAGCCTGCTCACCGGGCGCTATCCGCACCGCGTGAACATGACGGGTAACGGCACGAGCCTGTCGCTAGACACGCCGACGGTGGCGGAGCAACTGCGCGCCGGGGGCTATGCGACGACCATGATCGGCAAATGGCATCTGACCGCCGCCGAGCCGCTCCCCCTGCCCGCCGAGCATCTCAAATGGCTCAACCACCAGGGCCATTTCGACCGCGATTTCGGGGACAGGCGCACCTATCCGGTATCGCGGGGATTCGACTATCACTGGGGCATCATCTGGGGCGTCTGCGATTATTACGACCCGTTTTCGCTGGTCGAGAACTACACACCGGTTCGCGAGGTGCCCAAGGACTTCTACCTGACCGATGCGATCAGCGATCACGCGGTCGAGCAGGTGACCAAGCTCGGCAAGGGCGACAAGCCCTTCATGATGTACCTGGCCTATACCGCCGCGCACTGGCCGCTGATGGCGCCCGAGCATGTCATCCAGAAATACCTGCCGCGCTTCGAGGATGGCTGGGATGCGATGCGCAGGCGCCGCTATGCGCGCCAGGTGAAGCTGGGTCTGGTCGATCCCAGGATCGATCCCTTGCCGCCGCTAGACAACGACTATGCCGAGAACGCAAAGACCGCGTGGGAGGCGCTCACGCCCGAGCATCGCGCCGAGCAGGTCCGCAAGATGGCGACCCATGCCGCGATGATCGACGTCATGGACCAGGGCATCGGCCGGGTGGTCCAGGCGCTCAAGGACAGCGGCGCCTATGAGAATACCGTCATCATGTTCCTGGTGGACAATGGCGCCTCGCCCGAGATCATGGTGCGTCCGGGCTATGACCGCCCCAGCGAAACGCGCGACGGCCGCAAGGTCGGCTATGGCGAATATCCCGGCGGCATCGGCACCGAGCTCAACCAGACCGGAATCGGCGCGCATTGGGCGAGCGCCGCCAACACGCCGTTCCACTGGTGGAAAGCCGAAAGCTATCAGGGCGGCATCCATACGCCCTTCTTCATCAGCTGGCCTGCCGGGATGAAGCGGCGCGAGAGCAGGGTGGTTGCGCAGGGCACCCATATCGTCGACGTCACGCCGACCCTGCTCGAACTGGCGGGCATCGCACCGTCGCAAAAGGGCGCGCCGATGGACGGCAAGTCCTTCGCCGGCGCGCTGAGCGGGAAGGCGCTGCCGAAGCCGAGACCTTTCTTCTTCGAGCATTACGGCGCGCGCGCGGTGATCGACGGACAGTGGAAGATCGTCTCGCCGGCGCCGCATGGCGCGGATCAAAGCTATCGCCAATGGGCGCTGTACGATCTCGCCAGCGACCGTACCGAGACCAAGGATTTGGCCGCCCGGCATCCCGAGATCGTCGGTCGCCTTGCGAAAGCGTGGCGCGACTGGGCGATGTCGGTGGATCTGAAGCTGCGTGCAGAGGGTAGTGCCGGTGGCGGTGCCCCAGATAAGGTGGACAATTTTTCGGACTAGTCCGGGCAGTTATCGCCCGCCGCGCATGGCGAAGATCCAGGGCGCCCGGACATCCGTCCCGGCGCCCTTCGTGTCGGCGGCTACTTCTTCTGGAGCGCCTTGTAGTCGTCGATCCAGGCATAGTTGAACGCCGAGCTGCCGTCCGCATTGGGCTTCACGGTGCGGCCGGCAAACACACTGTTGAGCAGCCAGGGTGTCGAATCCGGCCCGAAATTGTTCACCATCGAGCTGCCTTGCTTGAAGCCATAGGTGGCGACCGCGAGACGACCGGTGTCCCGGAAGAGCTTCATCTGGTTCCGGAGATAATGCTTCCGGCTTTCGAACCAGGGACTCTGCGACAGGAACTCGTCCCATTGCGGCTTGGAGAAGGGCGTCTCCAGCGCGGCCTTGATGACCTGCCAGGTCTGGGCGTTTGCGGGGGCGCCATATTTTGCGGCGAAAGCCGCGGGGACGGGGTCCTTGAGGTGCTGCTTCCACCACCAGACCAGCGAGAATTCCAGCACCAGGAACTTCTGGTCGGAGCGCATCCGCGGCAGGATATAGTCGAGGAACGCCTTGGACTCCTCGATCATCGTGATGTGCGGATGGATGTCGAGCCCTTCGAGCTCGGGCGTCTGCTTGATGAACTCGAGCCAGCGATCGGTGGTCTTGTTGCGCCACACCGGGTTCTGGGTCTGGTTGAGCGCGCCCATGTAGAGATGGGTCTTGCAGGCGCTGCCGCCGCAATGTTCCGTCCGATACTGGATCGCGGCCTTCGCCAGCGCCTCGTAATAGGCGTTGAAATTGGGGTTCCAGTCCTGCTGGCGGCTCTCGATGAAGGGCTCGTTGCCGATCACCAGGATGTCGACCTTGCCCATCACCAGCGGCAGCACCGCCTCCAGTCGGGCAAGGTCCTTCTTGAAGGTCTCGCTGTCGGCCTTGGGGAAGGCGACGCGGTTATAGGGGAATTTGAGCGTCAGCACGGTCTTGTAGCCGTGACTGGAGACGTCGAGGATCGTCTTGACCGCGCCGTGATCGGCGGCGGGCCCGCGATCGAGCTGGAACATCGGCAGGAAGATGCGGACCCACTGCGTGTCGCTCTTCTGGAGGTCGCGATAATCGACGTCCTCGAAATGCTCATTGTAGTTCGCGCCGAGCGCGCCTTGGGCCAGTGCCGCGCCGGGCAGGCCGAGCAGCGCCGCGGCGCCGATTGCCAGAAGCTTACGCATGATTTCCCTCTTCCCTGTCTTCGCCCTCGCATGGGGCAGTTGGCTGGTAATTGTCGTCCGCTCAGGGGCGGCTGCGGCCGTCGCGTTCGATCTTGTCGAGCCAGGCGGCCATGCGCGCGGTGCGCTGCGGCTCCTTCCCGGCGAGATTGACCTTTTCGGCGGGGTCGTTGGCGACGTTGTAGAGCTGGTGGACGGGCAGGGTGCCGATCGGGTTGCCGTGGAACTCGTGTGGTTCCACGCTGGCGCGGATCAGCTTCCAGCCGCCGGCGCGGATCGCGAAGATGCGCGCGCCGCTGCCCGCCACCTTGGTACCGGTGGTGACCATCAGCTTGGTGTCCTCGACCACATGATCGCGCCCGCGATCGGTCTGGCCGAGCAGGGGAGCTAGCATGTCGAAGCTGTCCACCGCGGCATCCCGGGGGAAGGCGCCGCCGACGAGCCTGGCCAGCGAGGCGAGCAGGTCGACATGATCGACGATTGCGGCCGAGACCTTGCCGGCGCGGACATGTCCCGGCCACCAGCAGATCATCGGTACGCGCGTGCCGCCTTCGTAGATGCTGTACTTGCCGCTGGTGAACGGGCCGGCCGGCCGGTGCTTGCCTGCCAGTTCGACGGCCTTGTCCTGATAGCCGTCGAACAGGATCGGGCCATTGTCGCTGCTGAACACCACCAGCGTGTTGTCGGCGATGCCGAGCGTCTCGAGCTGGCGCATCAGCTCGCCCACGGTCCAGTCGAGCTGGAGGATCGAGTCCCCGCGCGGGCCCATGCCCGACTTGCCGACGAAGCGCGGATGCGGCGCGCGCGGCACATGCGGTTCGTTGACGGCGTAATAGAGGAAGAAGGGCTTGTCCTTCCGCGCGCGCATGAACTCCACGGCCTTGCCGAGCAGCACGTCGCTCAGCTCCTCGTCCTTCCAGCGCGCCTTCTTGCCGCCGGTCATGTAGCCGATGCGGCTGATGCCGTTGACGATGGTGTTCGAATGCTCGGGATCGGCGCCGAACTTGAGCATCTCGGGATGGTCGAAGCCGGTGGGCTCGTCGCCGATCTTGTCGTGATAATTCACTTCGATCGGGTCGGCGGGGTCGAGGTTCACCACGTGCCGGTTCTCGATCAGCACGGTCGGCACCCGATCAAGCGTTGCCGGCATGTAGAAGCCATAGTCGAAGCCGATGTCGAGCGGGCTGGGGGCGATGGCGCCGTTCCAGTCGACCTTGCCGTCGCCCAGGCCGAGGTGCCACTTGCCGACCAGCCCGGTGGTGTAGCCGGCGTTCCGCAACATCGTCGGCAAGGTGAACTTGCCCGGCCGGATCAGCGCCGGCGCGTCGCCCGGCAGGATCTGCACGCCCGAGGCGCGCCACGCATAGTCACCGGTCAGCAGCGCGTAGCGCGACGGCGTGCAGGTGGCGGAGGGCGAATGGCCGTTGAGAAAGCGCGTGCCCCCCGCAGCCAGCCTATCGATGTTCGGTGTGTGGATCGTCTTCGATCCGTAGCAGCTCAGGTCGCCATAGCCGAGGTCGTCGGCATAGAGGATGATGATGTTCGGCCGGCTCGGGCCTGCGAGGGCGGCCCCCGGCATGGCCAGTGCCGCAGCACCGGCCAGCAACATGCCGCGACGCGTCATTGCTGCCTTCATCTTCTATCCTCCCAATATCCGTTCTGTCGCCTATCTATGGATAGGATTTATCAGATCACAAGCAAATTGTCGCATCGGAAGGAAAGCTTGCTTGGGCGAGCGGAGCGGGGCCGGCAGATTGGTCTCTCCACGCTGGCGTAAGCGAAGCGCGAACTCGTGCTCGCGGGCACCGAGCCAAGGGCGCGCGTCAATCGCGCGGGCCGGTGTTTGCGTGTCTTTCGGCGTACGAACCCGATAGCCTTGGGGAGTCGTCTTAGCCAGGGCGACGCGGCCAGCCAATGCAACCTGCTGAGATCATGCGGAAGTTTCAGTCCGAAATGGGTCGGCTTGTCATATAGATTCTGGTATGATAATTCAGATAGATAAGTTTGAAAAAGAATGATAATGGGGAGGCATAAGTGATTAATCTAAATCGTTATTTCCTGTTCGCAACCAGCTCCGCCGTGGCCCTGTCG
This sequence comes from Sphingomonas sp. OTU376, assembly GCF_038440415.1. Taxonomy (NCBI): domain Bacteria; kingdom Pseudomonadati; phylum Pseudomonadota; class Alphaproteobacteria; order Sphingomonadales; family Sphingomonadaceae; genus Sphingomonas; species Sphingomonas sp. OTU376. The sequence goes on from NZ_JASATQ010000010.1 coordinate 36,992, forward strand.
GCGATGCCGGTCACCGCGATGGCGCAGGACAGCACGCCGGACACCGCCGAGATCGGCGTGCAAGAGCAGGAAGATCCGGCCACGAACCAGATCGTCGTCAGCGGTATCCGCCGCAGCCTCGAGTCCGCCCAGTCGGTGAAGCAGGACTCCGACCAGATCATCGATTCGGTCGTCGCCGAGGATATCGGCAAGCTGCCTGACGTCACGGCCTCGGAATCGCTGGCGCGCATTCCCGGCGTCACCGTGACCCGCGATGCCGGCGTGGCGCAGGGCGTGCGCATCCGCGGCCTGCCGGATCTCGCCACCACCTATAACGGTCGCGAAGTGTTCACCGCGGAAGGCCGCTTCGTCCAGCTGCAGGACTTCCCCTCGAACAGCATTGCCCGCATCGACGTCTACAAGTCGGCCAGCGCCGATCTGCTCGAGGCGGGGCTGGCCGGCCTGGTCGACGTGAAGTCGCGCAAGCCGTTCGATTTCAAGGGTACCCGCGTCACCGGTTATCTCGGTGGCGTGCACTGGTATCAGTCGCAGCGCCTGGGCATCGAGGCCAATGGGCTGGCCAGCACGCGCTGGAAGACCGGCATTGGCGAGATGGGCTTCCTGATCGAGGGGTCCTACGCCGACACCAAATACATCGATTCCTCGCGCGCGGTCGCGCAGGACATCCGCAACCGCACGAACATCACCGGCTATCCGCAGCTGCGCTACCCGAACTTCGTCAACACCGACTATGCCTCGGCGACGCGCTGGCGCCCGAATGTCGATGCGGCGTTCCAGTGGCGGCCGAGCAGCACGCTCGAAATCTATCTCGACGGCCTGTACCAGGGCTATCGCGGACGCGGCGACGGCCACAACCTCCAGGTCGTGTCGGGGGATCTCGCCACGCTGACCAACATCACGTTGATCCCGGGCACCAACCAGGCCGCGAGCTTCGACGCAGCGGTGGGCACCGGTGCGGCGCCGACCGGCGCGCAGCAGATCAACGACCAGTCGACCGACACCTATCAGGCCGGCGGCGGCTTCATCTGGAAAAATGGCCGGCTCAAGCTGACCGGTGACGTTGCTTATACCGAGTCGACGTTCATCAACCGCAACGTCGCGTTCAACTACACGCTGACCTCGTCGCCGGCGCGCCACTTCGAGTTCGACACGTCCGAGGGCGTGGGCGGCGGCACCGTCAACCTGATCAACTACGACCTCTACAATCTCGGCAATTATCGCTGGACCGGCCTGACTCAGAGCGGCAACCGCGGCCATGGCCAGAGCTGGCAGGGGCGCCTGGACCTCGACTACAAGCTCGACAACTTCATCCTGACCAACCTGCAGGCGGGCCTGCGCTTCTCGAACCGCGACGCGGATTCGTACAGCTATGCCCAGTCGACCTATGCGGCGCCCGCGGGCCAGACCTATTCGGTGCTGGCGTCGATGCTGAACATCCAGCCGGCGGCGGGCGGCTTCCGCAACGACAGCGCGGCGTCGATCCGCACCTGGCTCTCGCCGACGCGGGAGAGCCTGATCGCCAATCTCGATACGCTGCGTTCGATGACTACGCTCACCGTCAACGGCGTGACCACCACGCTGGCCAAGGGGGATCCGACCTGGGGTTCGCCGGTCTATACGAGCAACGAGAAGCTCTACACCGGCTATGTCCAGGCGCGGTATGCGTTCGAGATTGCGGGCGTGCCGTTCGACGGCCTGATCGGCGTGCGCGCCACCCAGGCGGATGTCGCGATCAACGGACTGCGCCGCTCGACCACCGGTACCGGTGCCACGGCGGTGACCACGGTTACGCCGATCTCGACTTCGTCGAGCAACAGCGACTTCCTTCCGAACGTCAGCATGCGGATCAAGCTCGACCCGAAGCTGCAGATGCGCATCGCGTACACCGAGACGCGGACGCGCCCCGGCTTTGGCCAGCTCAACCCGACGATCACGATCGGTGCGCTGCCGACCGGCAACACCTGCGCCGATCCGAACGGGGCTGACTGCATCCGCTCGGCCAGCTCGGGCAATCCCGACCTGAAGCCGACCACCTCGAAGAACTATGACGCGTCGGTCGAATATTACTTCAGCCGCAGCGGCGCGCTTACTATCGGCGGGTTCTACAAGGACGTGAACGGCTTCATCAACACGTTCACCACCGACGTGGCGGATGCCGAGTTCGGCCGCCTGCGCATGAGTCAGCCGCAAAATGGCGGTGCGGGCCGGATCAAGGGCATCGAGGCGGGCGTCCGCAGCTTCCTGCGCGCGCCGTGGCTGCCGGACTGGATGAGCAACTTCGGCGGGATGGTGAATTACACCTATCTCGACGCGAAGTCGGTGCTGGCGCCGAGCCTTGCGGCGACGCTGCCGGGCCTGCAGCGCATCGCCGGTACGTCGAAGCACACCATCAACACCTCGGCCTGGTACGAGAACAAGGTCCTCTCGCTCCGTCTGTCGTATAATTGGCGCAGCGACTTCATCGACAGCTATGGCCAGGTCGCCGATCCGGCGCTGGGCAACCCGGCGCCGCTGGGCCCGACGCTGCCGATCACGGTCGATGCCCGCGGCACGATGGACTTTGCCGCGACGCTCCAGCCGACCGACAACATCACCTTGAGCTTCAACGTCAACAACCTGGCCGGCGGCGCCTACCGCAACTACCGCACGTTCAATGCGGCGGGCCAGGCCTATGCATGGCAGACGCGCTTCCTGGAGAGCGTCTATCGTGCGGGCATCCGCTTCCGGTTCTGATCGCCGGGGCGCCGTAAGCCTGACCTAATGGGCGGCGTCGCGACGGAAGGATTTTCCCGAGCGCCGCCGCCCTTTGTTTTGACGGACACGAGGATGACATCGTGAAGCATTTCCTGGCCGCGGCGCTCGCCGCGACTTCGCTGATCCCGGTACAGGTGCTTGCCCAGCAGGCGGTACCGGCCAACCGTCCACCGGCGGACGACATCTTCATTGACCACCCCTCGCAGGACCGGAACGCCACGGTGATGCCGGCGGCGGACGCGATGCCGGTGAAGTCCTTCTTCGCCGCGCATGCGATCACCGATGCCTCGGTGGCCCAGGCCGCGGACGGGCGCTGGTTCGTCACCGGCACGGTGATCCGCGACGGTCGCCGCGATGGTATCCAGCTCTGGTCCTCGGCCGATGATGGCAAGAACTGGACCGCGCTCGGGGTCGTCCACGGTGCCGGGCATCGCTATGTCGCGCCGGACATCCAGATCCGTGGTGACCTGGTCCAGCTTGCCTTCGCCGACGACAATGGCTGCGCGCATATCGCCCGCGGTTCTCTCGCCAATCTCAAGGGTGGGTTCACCGAGAGCCCGTGCCTGGTGAGTGACGTGGCCGACGTGTCGTCCTTCATCGACACCGATGGCACCAGCTATCTGCTGTGGAACGGCGGCATGATCGCCAAGGTGGCCGCCGACGTCTCGAAGCTCGCCGACGCGCCGCGCTTCCTCAAGCCCGATCCCGCGCTGTTCAAGGTCGATCCGCCGGCGGGCAAGGACTGGCCGGTAAGGTTGCGGGTCGGCAAGGCCGGCGCCTCGATGTTCAAGGACGGTGACCAATATGTGATCACCGCCAGCGAAGTGACGGGCCGGATGCGCACCGCCACCGACGATCTCTACATGGCGACCGGTCCGTCGCCCTATGGCCCGTTCAGCAAGCGCATGCTCGCCGTACCGCATGCGGGGCAGGGCAATGTCGTGCGCACCAGGGACGGCAGGCTCGTCGCCAGCTACAATCCGCGCTGCGAGGATGATTTCGCGATGTTCTGCGAGCAGGTCGGCCTTGTTCCCCTGGAGCGCGCCGAGGATGGCCGCATCCGTCAGGCTGCTTCGGTGCTGACCGAGAATAGTGCCGTGGCGGATCGGCGGCCGTTGGTGACAACCGAGATGATGCGGGACCCTTCCGTGATGATGGGTGGGGATGGGGCCTATTATCTGGTCGGGACCCAGAAGGGCTTCGGCTTCCAGTATCCCGAAGGTGGGGTTACCCTGTATCGCTCCACCGACCTGAAGAGTTGGTCTCCTTCCAAGATGATCTTCGACTGGAAGGGGCTGGGCTACAAGTTCAAGAACGTTGCCGAGCTCTGGGCGCCGGAGATCCACTGGTCGGCCCGGGACAAGACCTATTACCTCGCCTTCTCGGTGATGGAGCGCGGGGTAGGGGGCAAGTCCTGGCTGTTCAAATCGACCAGCGGCAAGGCCATCGGTCCTTACGTCAACACCCGCTCGAGCTACTTCGTCGAGGGTATCGATGCCTTTCCGTTCGAGGACGAGAGTGGCTTCTACCTGCTTTGGGGTGGTGGCAAAATCGGCAAGCTCGGCGCGACACGGGAGGGATTCGAAGGGCCGGTGAGGCGGCTGGTCGATACCGACGGGGAAAATGTCGGTTACGAGGGCAACGGGCTCATAAAAGTCGGCGATACCTATTTCCTGACCGGCGCCGAATGGAACGGACCGCTGCGCACCGACGGCACCTATGACATGATGTACGGCACCTCCAAGTCGCTGTTCGGCCCGTACACCAAGCGCCGCCTCGCCGTACCGCATGGCGGCCACGGCACCGCCTTCCGCGATGCCGGGGGCCATTTCTGGTACACCATGTTCGGCAACGACACGACCGCGCCCTGGCGCCGCCATTTCGGACTGGTGCCGATCCTGATCGGCGAGGACAGCATCCGCGTGCCCCCGATCGAGCGCTGATCTTTTCTGAGGTGGGGATTCCTACATTGCAAGCGGAGGCGCGGTGCGGGGAAAGCGCCGCAGGAGATCCCGGCTTTCGCCGGGATGACGATAAGGGCCTAGAACGCGAACGCCTCGGTCTCGCGACGCTCGGCCAGCAGGAAGGCGTCCGCCACGAGGCGCATCGGGCGGAGGTCGACATCGCTGCCGCCGGTCGCGAGCAGCTCGGCAAAACGGGCGTAGAGGCGCGGATATTCCTGGTCCGGCTCGGTGCACTCGGCCTCGCCCGGCAGCTGGAGCACGCTGCCGCCCAGCGACAGGCGGAGCGTGCCGGCATCGGTATCGACTTCGATATCCCAGGTCTGCGGACCGGTCTGGAGGAAGTCGAACGAGGCATAGCCCTTAGCACCGCCGCAGCGCAGCTGCAGCTCGGCGGCGAGCGGCCCGGCGCGGCCGGCGGGCACGTCCATCGTCGCAGCCTCGACGAACAGCGGGGCGGGGAGGATCGCCGTGGCAATCGACAGGGCGTTGATGCCCGGATCGAACACGCCGAAGCCGCCGGCGGCAAGGATCCATTCCTGGCCCGGGTGCCAGCGGCGGATATCCTCGCGCCAGTGGATACGCACGGCCTTGATCTCGCGGCGCGACAGCCAGTTGCGGGCGGGGCCGACGCCGGCGGCTTCACGCGAATGCCAGCTGGTGAACAGCGTCACGTTCCGCGAGCGGGCGAAATCGGCCAGCGCCTCGATCTCCGAAAGCGTTGCTGCCGGCGGCTTCTCGAGCATCACATGCTTGCCGGCCTCGATCGCGATCCGCGCCAGCTCGTAGCGCCCCTCGGGCGGGGTGCAGAAGGAGACCGCATCGAGTTCGGTCCCCGCGATCATCGCCGCGGTATCGGGATAATTCGGCACGCCATCGACCTGGCCATGACGGCTGGCGATTGCCGCCAGTATAAAGCGGTCGTTCCTGGCGACGGCCGGAAGATGCTGATCCCGCGCGATTTTCCCAATGCCAACCAGGCCGAGCCTAAAGCGATCCACCCCTAACTCCCTTTTATACGATATATATGCTTCCTATCCGCCGTGATCCGCTCTATCAAGTGCGCCGTTGCGTGCGAACGCGCCAGTGAACGGCTGCGGTTTTCAGGAAGAGGGTTTTGTATGTCCGGCGGTGGTAAAGTCGAGGGTGAGCGCCCGAATCTGCGGTCGCGCGCCTGGTTCGACGATCCCTCCAACCCCGACATGACCGCGCTCTATGTCGAGCGTTACCTGAACTTCGGCATCAGCCTGGAGGAGCTGCAATCGGGCCGGCCGATCATCGGCATCGCCCAGACCGGCAGCGACCTGACCCCGTGCAACCGCCACCATCTCGAGCTCGCCAAGCGCGTGCGCGAGGGCATCCGCGACGCCGGCGGCATCGCACTCGAATTCCCGACCCACCCGATCCAGGAAACCGGCAAGCGCCCGACTGCGGGGCTCGACCGCAATCTCCAGTATCTCAGCCTGGTCGAGGCGATCTTCGGCTATCCGATGGACGGCGTCGTCATGACGATCGGCTGCGACAAGACCACCCCGGCCTGCCTGATGGCCGCCGCCACGGTGAACATCCCGGCAATCGCGCTGTCGGTCGGCCCGATGCTCAACGGCTGGTTCAAGGGCGAGCGCACCGGCTCGGGCACGATCGTGTGGAAGGCGCGCGAGATGCTCGCGGCCGGAGAGATCGATTACAAGGGCTTCATCGAGCTGGTCGCCAGCTCGGCGCCGTCGACCGGCTGGTGCAACACCATGGGCACCGCGACGACGATGAACTCGCTGACCGAGGCGCTGGGCATGTCGCTGCCCGGCTCGGCGGCGATCCCGGCGCCATACCGCGACCGCGCCGAATGCGCCTATCATACCGGCGTGCAGATCGTCGAAATGGTGCATGCCGATCGCAAGCCTTCGGATGTGCTGACCCGCCAGGCCTTCCTCAACGCGATCCGGGTGAACTCGGCGATCGGCGGCTCGACCAACGCGCCGATCCACCTCAACGCGATCGCCCGCCATATCGGCGTCGAGCTGAGCCTGGCCGATTGGGAAGAGCATGGCGCCGATATCCCGCTGCTGGTGAACCTGCAGCCGGCGGGCAAGTATCTGGGCGAGGACTTCTACCGCGCCGGTGGCGTGCCCGCGGTGATGGGGCAGCTGCTCCGCGCCGGGCTGATCGACGGCAGCGCGCTGACCGTCAACGGCAAGACGATCGGGGAGAATGTCGGGGCCGCGACGGTGGAAGATGCCGATGTGATCTTCCCGCTCGATGCGCCGCTGAAGCAGGCCGCGGGCCTGACCGTGCTTTCGGGCAATCTGTTCGACAATGCGGTGATGAAACTCTCGGTGCTCTCCGAGGAGTTCCGCAACCGCTATCTTTCCGATCCCGAAAATCCCGATGCGTTCGAAGGCACGGCGATCGTGTTCGACGGGCCCGAGGACTACCACAGGCGGATCGACGATCCGGCGCTGGGAGCCGATGACCATTCGATCCTGATCATGCGCGGGGCAGGGCCGGTCGGCTATCCGGGCGGCGCCGAAGTGGTGAACATGCGCCCGCCGGTCGCGCTGATCCGCGCCGGGGTGCATGCGCTGCCCTGCCTGGGCGATGGCCGCCAGTCGGGCACCAGCGGCTCGCCTTCGATCCTCAACGCCGCGCCGGAAGCGGCCGTCGGCGGTGGCCTGGCACTGGTGAAGACCGGCGACCGTATCCGTATCGACCTGAAGAACCGCACTGCCGACATGCTGGTGGACGAGGCCGAACTCGCCGCGCGCCGCGCTGCGCTCGGCATCGATTATGTGCCCGAAGCGCAGACCCCTTGGCAGGAAATCCATCGCAGCCTGGTCGGCCAGTTCGATGGCGGCGCGGTGTTCGAGAATGCGGTGAAGTATCAGCGCATCGCCCAGAAATACGGCGTGCCGCGGGACAGCCACTGATGAGCCTGGTCCGCATCGTCGAGCGTGACCGCCGCGATGTGCTGGGCGAGGGGCCGCTCTGGTCGGCGCGCGAGAACGCGCTCTACTGGACGGACATCCTTTCTCGCCGGCTCAACCGGCTGTCGCTTGGAACCGGTACGATCAGTGCCTGGGTGTTCGACGACTATCTCGGTTGGGCAATCGAGCGCGAGCGGGGCGGGTTCGTCATCGGGCTGGGGCGCCGCGTGCTTCGCTTCAATCCCGAAACCGGCGCCACACGCCTGCTCGTCAATCCCGAGCCGGACCGGGTCGAGAACCGGATCAACGATGCCAAGGCCGATGCGCAGGGCCGCATCTGGGCCGGCACCATGTCGATCAACTGCAGCGATCCGACCGGAAGCTTCTACCGGCTCGATACCGACGGCACAGTGACGCGCGTTGACGGGCCCTATACGATCGCCAACGGCCCGGCGATCGCCACCGATGGCAGCTTCCTGCTGCACACCGACACCGCGCTGGCGACGATCTTCCGCTTCGACATCAACGACGACGGGTCGCTGGGGCCGCGTACGCCGTTCATCGCGTTCCAGCCCGAATGGGGCAATCCCGACGGCATGACCTTCGATGCCGAGGGCTGTTTGTGGGTCGGCTGCTGGGGCGCAGGCTGCGTCACGCGCTTCTCGCCCGAAGGCGAGCGGATGCGCAGCATCGCGCTGCCGGCGAGCCAGATCACCAGTTGCACCTTTGCGGGCGAGGCGCTCGACCGCATGTTCGTTACATCAGCGGGCGATGGGGTGGACGAGCCCCATGGCGGCGCATTGTTCGAGGTCGATCCCGGCTGCCGCGGCCTGGCGACCCAACTCTATCGCGGTTGAGGAGAAGAGGGATGACGCTGAACAAGAGCGCGTTGCTGCTGGGCGCTGCCTTTGCCTGTGCGTTGGTTTCGAATGCCGAGGCGGCGACCGCCAAGCGCGGCACCTTCGGCAAGCTGCCCGACGGGCGCACGGTTGAATCGGTGACGCTGACCAACGGCAAGGGCGTTTCGGCGAACATCATCGGCTGGGGCGCGACGATCCAGTCGCTCATCATGCCCGATCGCAACGGCAAGAAGGCCGATATCGCGCTCGGCTATGACAATCTCGAACAGTATCTGGCCAAGCCGCAATATTTCGGCCCGATCGTCGGCCGCTTCGGCAACCGCCTGGCGGCGGGCAAGTTCACGCTCGACGGCCAGACCTACCAGACCCCGATCAACAACGGGAAGAACGCGCTGCACGGCGGCACCACCGGCTTCGACAAGGTGTTGTGGACCATCACTTCGGTGAAGGACGGCCCGACCGCCTCGGTCACGCTGCGCTATGTCAGCCCGGACGGCGACATGGGCTATCCCGGCACGCTGACCGTCGACGCGACCTATTCGCTCGACGAGCAGAACCAGCTGACGATCGACTATCGGGCGACCACCGATAAGACGACGATCGTCAACCTGACCAACCATGGCTGCTGGAACCTGTCGGGCGAAGGCTCGTCGAACGGCGCGATGGGGCATGTCGTGACGATCCCGGCGCAGACCTATCTGCCGACGGACGACGGCGCGATCCCGACCGGCGAGTTCCGCTCGGTGGCCGGCACGGTGTTCGACTTCCGCACTCCGCGCGCGATCGGCGACCGGGTGCGCGACGCCAGCGACCAGCAGATCATCTGGGCGCGCGGCTACGACCATAACTGGGTGATCGGCCGCGAAGTGACCAAGGACCAGCATCTGATGGCCAGGGTCCAGGATCCGGCATCGGGCCGCGGCTTCGAGCTGTGGTCGAACCAGCCGGGCCTGCAATTCTATTCGGGCAACTTCCTGGACGGCACTTCGCACGGCAAGGCCAAGAAGGTGTACCGCGAGGGTGACGGCTTCGTGATGGAGCCGCAGCTCTTCCCGGACTCGCCCAACCAGAAGGGCTTCACCAGTGCCCGGCTGGAGCCGGGCCAGACCTATCACAACGTGATGACCTATCGCCTGACCACGGGGCAGGCGGCGAAGCGCTGAATTTTCATCGTCATCCCCGCGTAGGCGGGGATCCATTCGGGCTCGCCAATGTGAGTCTCACTGCCTTCAGCGGCAATGGATCCCCGCCTGCGCGGGGATGACGAAGTAATCCGGAAGAAACTACAGAACCAAGGGGAGCTGCAATGAAGCCTATCCTTTTCCTGGTCGCCAGCACGATGCTGGCGGCGACGCCGGCGCTTGCCCGCGATCAGTGGACCGCGGCGCAGGCGAATGCCTGGCACGCCAGGCAGCCCTGGCAGGTCGGCGCCAACTACACGCCGGCGACTGCGATCAACCAGCTCGAGATGTTCCAGGCCGAGACCTGGGATCCCAAGCGCATCGACCTGGAGCTCGGCTGGGCCGAGGCGATGGGGATGAACGTGATGCGGGTGAACCTGCACCACCTGCTGTGGGAAACCGATGCCGCCGGGCTGAAGCGCCGGATGGACGAGTTCATGACGATCGCGGCGAAGCACAAGATCAAGACCCTGTGGATCTTCTTCGACAGCTGCTGGGATCCGAACCCGGTCGCCGGGCCGCAGCATCCGCCGATCCCCGGCGTGCACAATTCGGGCTCGGTCCAGTCGCCGGGCGAGGCGCGGCTGAAGGACGTGTCGCAGTACGGCAAGCTCGAAGCCTATGTGAAGGACCTGGTGACGACCTTCGCCAGGGACGAGCGGGTGATCGGCTGGGACATCTGGAACGAGCCGAACAATGGCGGCGGCGGCAACTACAAGCCGACGGTCGACAAGAAGAAATATGTCGCGACCTTGCTGCCGCGGATGTTCGCGGCGGCGCGCTCGGCCGATCCGATCCAGCCGCTCACCTCGGGCGTGTGGATCGGCAACCACTGGGACGACCAGAGCAAGCTCGATGCGGTCGAGAAGATCCAGATCGCCGAATCCGACGTGCTGAGCTTCCACGACTATAGCTGGCCGGAGAAGTTCGAGGAGCGGGCGAGGCAGATGCTCAGCTATGGCCGCCCGGTCTGGTGCACCGAATATATGGCGCGCGGCAACGGCTCGACCTTCGAAGGCTCGCTGCCGATCGCCAAGCGGCTCAACATCGCGATGTACAATTGGGGTTTCGTCGACGGGAAGATGCAGACGCGGCTGCCCTGGGACAGCTGGAAGAAGCCCTATACCTATGAGGAGCCGACCATCTGGTTCCACGACATCCTCTATCTCGACGGCAGGCCCTATCGCCAGGCCGAGGTCGACCTGATCAAGCGCATGGCGACGGCACCGAAGGGCGTGGTTCCGGCCACGCCGATCGCCAAGTGATGCGGCGGGGGATTGCCGGGGCGCTGGCGGGGCTCGTCCTCGCCGCGCTGCCCGCGCATGCCCAGGACGCGCCGTCCTTCTTCGACGGCGCCGATCCGGACTTCGAAGTCGCGGAGGGGCAATATTGGCTCTACCCGACCTTTGGCGGGAAGACGCTGGTCGCCTGGCATTCGCTCGACATGCAGAAGTGGGAAAAGGGCCCGGTCCTTCTCGACCATTCGATGATCCCGTGGATCAACGACGACAAGGCGCCCGAGCATCGCCTGTGGGCGCCGGACATGGTCCGCGCGAACGGCCGCTATTATCTCTACTACTCGATCGGCCCGCAGAACCCGACGCCGAGCCGCATCGGCGTGGCGGTGTGCGAAGGTCCGGCGGGTCCCTGCAAGGACAGCGGCAAGCCGCTGGTGAACGATGGCGGGCACGGCTTCGAGGCGATCGATCCGGCGGTGTTCACCGATCCGCGGACGGGCCGGAGCTACCTCTATGCCGGCGGCAGCGCCGGGGCGACCTTGCGCGTCTGGCAGCTCAGGCCCGACATGGTCGGCATCGACCATGAGGTGAAGGTGCAGACGCCCGCGCACTTCACCGAAGGCGCGTTCATGTTCGAGCGCAAGGGCACCTATTACCTGTCCTATTCCTCGGGCAATTTCCGCGACACGACCTATTCGGTCCATTACGCCACGGCGAGGTCGCCGGTGGGGCCGTGGAAATATCGCGGGGCGATCCTGGCGAGCGACGCCAGGTACAAGGGCCCGGGCCACCACGCCTTCCTGCGCGATCCCAAAGACGGGCGCTGGTACATCGCCTATCACCGCTGGGAAGGGCAGCCGCATGACGGCCCCTATACCGGCTCGCGCCGGGTGGCGATCACGTCGGTGACGTTCGGCAAGGACGGATCGATCCTGCCGATCCGGATGGACTGAGGATCAGGCCGGCGTGTTCTCGTGGGCGTCGATCAGCTCGAGCACGTCGGAGATCAGCGCCCGCATCGCGGTGCGCGCGGAATTGGGGTCGCGTGCCTGGATCGCCTCGAGCACGCGGCCGTGATCCGCGACATTGGCGGTGCGCCCCTTCACGCGGTTGGTGAAGCGGATCGAGGTGCGCAGCGCCGTGCCCACCACGTCGCGGAACTGGACGTAGAAGGGGTTGCCCGAGGCGCGCAGGATCGAGACGTGGAAGGCGATGTCGGCCTCCAGCGTGTCGTCCATGCCCTTCTCGGCGGCTTCCATGCGGGCAAGGCCTTCGCCGATCGCTTCGATATCGGCATTGCTGGCGAAACGCGCGGCGAGCGCGGCGGCTTCGGGCTCGATCGCGACGCGCAGCTGGTTGAACTGCTTGAGCAGCTCGACCGAGAATTGCCGCTCGAGCAGCCAGCGCAGCACGTCGGTGTCGAACAGGTTCCAGGACGAGGTCGGCTCGACCACCGTGCCCTGGCGCGGACGGGCGCTCAGCAGGCCCTTGGCCGTGAGCATCTTGACCGCTTCGCGCGTCACCGAACGGCTGACACCGTGCTGGGTGGTCAGCTCGGCCTCGGTCGGGAAGGGCTTGTTCTCATAATGGCCGGTAACAATCGCGCGGCCCAGCCGGTCGAGCAGGCCATAGGTGAGGTTGCGGCCAAGCTGCGGACGGAGTTCGTCTGACGACTTGGATAGAGACGTTGCCACGCGCGGGTATTCCTTTTCTGTCGAGGCGACGGTCGTCGCTTGCCCTCTGATTTCTAGCTGTATCCCAAACGCGTGGCTAGACAAGCCCAATTAATAAGATAAATGAACCATTCGACCGCCCCGTTTGAGCGCGCGGTACCTAAGGGAGGGATAGCGTGACGAGCCTGTCGCAGATCGACCTGATCGTGGTCATCATATACGCCATCGGCATATTCGGCCTGGCGCAGTGGGTCAGCCGTGAAAAGGCGGGCCACGCCAAGGACACGTCCGACTATTTCCTCGCCTCCAAATCGCTGCCCTGGTGGGCGATCGGCGCGTCGCTGATCGCGGCGAACATCTCGGCCGAGCAGATCGTCGGCATGGCGGGCTCGGGCTACAAGATCGGCCTGGCGATCGCTTCCTATGAGTGGATGGCGGCGCTCACGCTGCTGATCGTCGGCAAGTATTTCCTGCCGATCTTCCTCAAGAACCAGATCTACACGATGCCGCAGTTCCTCGAGCAGCGTTACGGCAAGGTGCTGCCGGTGCTGATGGCGGTGTTCTGGCTCGCGCTCTATGTGTTCGTGAACCTGACCTCGATCATCTGGCTGGGCTCGATCGCGGTGCACAAGGTGGCGGGGATCGACCAGAACGCGGCGCTGATCGCGCTGGGCCTGTTCGCGCTGCTCTACCAGCTCTATGGCGGCCTCAAGGCGGTGGCGCTGACCGACATCGTCCAGGTGACGCTGCTGGTGATGGGCGGCCTGATCGTCTCGTACCTGACGCTCGACCAGATCGGTGGCGGGCAGGGCATTGTCGCCGGCTTCAGCACGCTGATGAACGCGCATCCCGAGAAGTTCGACATGATCCTCTCGCCCGACAACCCCTATTACAAGGATCTGCCCGGCATCGCCGTGCTCGTCGGCGGCATGTGGATCGCGAACCTGAGCTATTGGGGCTTCAACCAGTACATCATCCAGCGCGCACTGGCCGCGAAGAACCTGGGTGAGGCACAGAAGGGCATCACGCTCGCCGCGTACCTCAAGCTGCTGATGCCGGTGATCATCGTGCTGCCGGGCATCGCCGCGGTGATGCTGGCGCCGAACCTCGCGGTGGGTGACGAGGCCTATCCGACGATGCTCAAGCTGCTGCCGCCGGGCCTGCTCGGCCTGGTCTTCGCGGCGCTGGTCGCGGCGATCATCGCGTCGACCGCCTCCAAGATCAATTCGATCGGCACCATCTTCACGCTGGATCTTTACGCCAAGGCGCGGGGGATCAACACGCGCGGCGAGAATGGCGAGGGCCAGACCGGGCAGGAAAAGCACCTCGTCCTGGTCGGCCGCATCGTTGCCGCCGTCGCGGTGGTGATCGCGATCCTCGCCGCCCGGCCGCTAATCGGCCAGTCGGACCAGGCCTTCCAGTTCATCCAGGAATTCTCGGGCTTCTTTACCCCGGGCATCACCGTGATCTTCCTGCTCGGCCTGTTCTGGAAGCCGGCGACCGAGAATGGCGCGATTACCGCGGCGATCATGTCGGTGTTCATGTCCTGGTTCATGTGGGTCAACTGGGCCGCGCCGCATGACTTCCTTGGCATGCAAATCCCGGTGAACGTGGTGGGTACCAGTGTCGCGGCTTTCCAGGATGTCCTGGGGCTGACGGGCATGCCGTTCATGAACCGGATGATGGTGGTCTTCTTCGTCAGCCTGGGGCTGGCAGTGGTCGTCAGCCTGGTGTTCAAGGGTAGCGGCGATGCCAATCGCGTGACCATGGAGGGCGTCAGCTTCAAGACGCCGAACGTGTTCAACATCGCCGGCATCGGCGTGATCCTGATCCTCATCGCGCTGTACTCGGTCTGGTGGTGAGCTTCTCCGGCACCTTCCTCGCCATCGACTGGGGGACGACCAACCGGCGCGTCTTCCTGGTCGAGGGCGGCCAGGTCGTGCGCACCGAGCGCGACGACCGCGGCGTCACCTCGGTCAGCGACTTCGCGGCCGAGGCTGCGGGCATCCGGGAGCGGTTCGGTGACCTGCCGATGCTGATGGCCGGCATGGTCGGGTCGAACATCGGCTGGCAGGCGGCGCCCTATGTGCCGGCGCCGGCCGGGGTCGAGGATCTGGCGGCAAACCTGCTGCGGATCGACGCCCGTACGGCGATCGTCCCCGGCGTCTCGGTGACGGGGCCGGCGGACGTGATGCGGGGCGAGGAAGTCCAGCTGCTGGGCGCGGTCGCGGCCGGGCTGGTGCCGCACGACGCGCTGCTCGCCCAGCCGGGTACGCACTGCAAATGGGCGCTGATGGAAGGCGGGCGGATCGCCGGATTCACCACCGCGATGACCGGCGAGCTGTTCGCCATGCTGCGCAAATATGGCCTGCTTTCCTCGCAACTTACCGAGGAAGTGACGCTGGGCCAGGCGTTCCTCGACGGGGTGGAGGAGGGGCGCAAGCGCGACCTTGCCGCCTCGCTGTTCGGCATCCGCGCGGCCAAGCTGCTGGGCGAGCGCGAGGACACCGACGCGGCGAGCTTCGCCAGCGGGCTGCTGATCGGCAGCGACGTCGCGGCAAGGCTGGAGCGGGTGGGGCATGACACGGTCCACATCCTCGCCGACCCCGTGCTGGGAGGGCTCTATGCCGCCGCGATCGAGGTGCATGGGCGCCGCGCCGTGCGGGTCGACAGTCACGCCGCCTTCGTGGCCGGCATCATCGCAATCGGGAGTATCATGTGAGCCATATCGCCGCCTTCGACGCCGCCTTCAGCCGTTGCCCGCTGGTCGCCATCCTGCGCGGCGTGAAGCCCGACGAGGTCGAGGAGATCGGCGAAGTGCTTGTTTCGGCTGGCTTTACCCTGATCGAAGTGCCGATGAACTCGCCCGAGCCGCTCGACAGCATCGCGCGGCTGGCCAGGCGCTTCGCGGGCCGTGCCCAGATCGGCGCCGGCACGGTGCTGACCGAGGCGCAGGTGGCCGCGGTCGAGGCGGCCGGGGGCACGATGATCATCTCGCCCAACGCCAACCTCAAGGTCATCGCCGCCAGCGCCGCCCGCGGGCTGGTCTCGCTGCCCGGAATCTTCACGATGAGCGAGGCCTTTGCCGCGCTGGAGACCGGCGCCACGGCGCTCAAGCTGTTCCCCGCCGAGGCGGCAAGCCCCAATGTTCTCAAGGCGATGCGGGCGGTGCTGCCCAAGGACGCGCGGGTGCTGCCGGTGGGCGGCATCGCGCCCGACACCATGGCCCCGTGGCGGGCCGCCGGAGCCCCCGGCTTCGGGCTCGGCTCGGCGCTGTACAAGCCCGGCATGACCGCCGAGCAGGTGGGCGCCAATGCCCGCGCCTTCATCGCCGCGCTCGCGGACTGAACCAGATGCGAACCGTGGCAAAGGTTGCGCGCTGAGGCTTGTTTTGCGCCCTAAATTATATGATAAGTCATCTCATATAAATGGGAGAGAAGCCTTGAAGAAGCGTGACCTCTGGAGCGGGGCAGTGATCGCCGCTGCCCTGTGCCTCGGCTCCGGAAGTGTATCCGCGCAGACGGCTCCGGCCGCGGAAGCTGGCACCTATACC
Source organism: Sphingomonas sp. OTU376 (assembly GCF_038440415.1). Taxonomy (NCBI): domain Bacteria; kingdom Pseudomonadati; phylum Pseudomonadota; class Alphaproteobacteria; order Sphingomonadales; family Sphingomonadaceae; genus Sphingomonas; species Sphingomonas sp. OTU376. The sequence goes on from NZ_JASATQ010000010.1 coordinate 53,133, forward strand.
AATCCGCTGCTCCCTTCGGGTCCCGATCCCTGGATCACCCAGGTCGACGGCACCTATTATTACATGCACACCCAGCGGACGGGCATCACGCTGTACCGGACGCGGAACATCGCGGACCTGGCCCATGCGGAGCAGAAGCAGGTCTGGACGCCGCCCAAGGAGGGGCCGAACGCCCATCTGATCTGGGCGCCCGAGCTGCACCGCATCGGCAAGAGCTGGTTCCTCTACTATACCGCCACCGCGAGCGGCTTCGGCGACGACGCCCACCGGGCCGTGTTCGCATTGGAGAACAAAGCGTCCGATCCGCTCAGCGGCACCTGGATCGACCGCGGGCGGATCAACACCGCCCATGCCGGGATCGACGGCACCAGCTTCGAATATCGCGGCAAGCGCTACTTCGTCTATTCGCCCTATCTGGGCCCGGACAGCGGCCTGGCGATCGCCGAGATGGCGAACCCCTGGACGCTCAAGGGCAAGGAGCAGGTGATCGCCATGCCCGACCAGCCCTGGGAGCGGCTCGACGGGCGCCAGATCCTGGAAGGGCCGGAGTTCCTGCTGGGGCCCAAGGGCGACCTGTTCCTGACCTATTCGGCGAGCCCCTGCTGGTCCGACGATTACGCGCTCGGCCTGCTGCGCGCGGCGCCCGGCGCCAACCCGCTCGATCCCAAGGCCTGGAGCAAGTCGCCGACGCCGGTGCTGCACAAGGGGAATGGTGTGTTCGCAACCGGCCATAACGGCTTCTTCAAGTCGCCCGACGGCAAGGAGAATTGGATCATCTACCACGCCAATGCGGCGGCGGGGATGAAGTGCACGCTGAAGCGTGCACCGCACATCCAGAAGTTCGGCTGGACGGCGGATGGCCGTCCCGATTTCGGCCTGCCGGTGCCCGAGGGCGCGCCGCAAAAGGTGCCGTCGGGAACACGCTGATTAGGATACGATAACCGTCAATAGCCTGGAGGGGACCTATGCACTGGATGTCACGTGGAGCCTTGATTGCCGCTTTCCTGATCGCGGCCCCCGCAGGGGCGCAGCCGGGACCGGACGGCTGGACGCCGGCCTGGACGGCCAGCATGTGGCAGGCGAACCAGCCCGCCCAGCGCGTTTCGGTGGAGAATGCCACGCTGCGCATGCAGGTGCGCGTCGGCGCGGCGGGCAGCAAGGTCCGCATCCGGCTGGCGAACGACTATGGCCCGGCGATGCGGATCGGCGCGGCGAGCGTGCGGATCGCCGGCGGCAAGCCGGTGCGCGTCACCTTTGACGGGCAGGGCCAGGGCCAGCTGCGCAACGGCGCGCCGCTGGTGAGCGATCCGGTGGCACTGCCGGTCAAGGCGTTCGACCTGATCGAAGTGTCGCTCTACACGCCCGACAAGGTCGATATCGACACGGTGCACGGCGCGGGCGGGGCGAAGACCGCGATCTCGCCGTCGGGCGACTTCACCGACAAGGACTTCACGCCGCTCCTCCAGTCGGGCCCGCGCCCGCTGCTCGCCGAGGTGGATGTGCTGGGTGCGAAGCAGCGCCCGGTGATCGTCGCCTATGGCGACTCGATCACCGACAATACCGGCTGCGCGAACGACGCGGTGCCGGCGTGCCGCTGGGGCGATGTGCTCGGCCGGCGGATCGCCGCGGCCGGGATGCCGCATGTCGTGGTGACCCAGGCGATCTCGGGCAACCGCATCCTGTCGAGCGGCGCGGGGCCCAATGCGCTCGCCCGCTTCGATCGCGACGTGCTGGCGCTGCCGGGCGTGACGCATGTCGTGGTGCTCGAGGGGATCAACGACATCGGCGGATCGGGCCGCAACAATGGCCCGGTGGTCAGCGCCGACGACCTGAAGTCTGGCTTCCGCCAGCTCGTCCAGCGCGCGCATGCGCATGGCATCAAGGTGATCGGCATGACGATCCTGCCGTTCGAGGGCGCGGGCTACCAGACCCCGGCGGGCGAGGCGCTGCGGAGCGAGGTCAATGACTGGATCCGCACCTCGGGAACGTTCGACGCGGTGGTCGACATGGAGAAGGTCGTCGCCGACCCGGCCAATCCGAAGCGGCTCGCCGCGGCGCTGCAGGGCGGGGACAATCTCCACCCGAATGGTGCGGGCGAGACGAAGATGGGCGAGGCGATCCCGCTCAAGCTGTTCAAATAGGCTTCGCGTTCCCGCAAGGGGAGGCACGCGGCCGCCGGCACCGGGAGATCCCCGGGCCGGCGGCCGCAATCATGTTGGCGAGACCACGCGGCGGAAATAGACCACAAAGGCTTCGCGCACGCGCCCGGTGCCGAAGGTCGTGGCGTCGCGCGCCAGCCCCTCGGCCTCGAGGCTGGCGCTGGCGGTGTCGCGCTCCAGCGTTTCCCAGGCCGGGTTCATCGACCCGCCGGAATCCTCCTCCGCCAGGCCCGAGACTTCGCACAGGCTGGTCGTGCACCGGGCAGTGAGCGAGCGGGTGTCGACATGGGCGAGGCCGCGCATGAAGGCGAGAAGCCGGGTCTCGCTGCGGCTCGCCCAGGCGCGATCCCGGGCCTCGCGGGTGACCAGATACTGGTTCGCGTCGGCCAGCTCCGAATTGCGCTGTGGGGTGAGCGGCGGGCGTTTCGTGGCGGGTGGCGCCGGAAGGGGCGCGGCCGCCGGCTGCGCGGCGCCGGCCGCGATCGTCACCACGCCGGCGTCGCTGGATGCGGGTTCGGACGGCCACGCCATCCAGGCAAGCGCGAGCCCGGCGGGCAGTGCGAGTGCCGCACCCCCTAGCCAGCGGCCGCGCGTCTCGTTCGTCAGGCCAGGCATGATTGCTCCTCCCGCGATGGATCGGGATGCGACAGGGGACCGGCCGCCGGCGGGCGGTGGCCGGTCCCGATTTGCGAGCCTCAGTTGCTCGGGCCGCTCGCGAAATAGACGTTGCACACGCCGTTCACGTTGCGGGTCTGCAGCTCGACAAAGGTCGCGCCGGTGCCCACCCATTGCAGGCCGGGCGAGAAGCCCTCGCAGCCATTGGTGACCGGCGCCGGCAGCGTGACCGGTGCGGCCAGCGTGGTCCAGGGGCCGTTCGGATTGCCGCTCGCGCTCTTGAACATCACGGTGCCGTTCAGGCCCGAGGGCGAACCGTCGGCGACGCGCATATACTGGCCGATCCACAGGATCGAGCCGTCGGGCAGCACCTTGTTGACCGGGGTGTTCGAGAAGAACCGGTCGAGCGAGTCCTTCATCCGCGTGCCCATCACGTTGACCGGGCCATAGTTCCAGCCATCGGTGGAGGTGCGGTAATAGCTCGCGCAGTTGAGCGGCGCGGCCTGGCCGCAGATCTCATAGGTCATCAGCCGCGTGCCGTCGGCCAGGTTCGACACGACCGGCATGCCGGGGCGCAGCGGCCAGGTGGCGTCGGCATTGCTGTTGGACAGCTGGACGTCGTTGGTCTGGTCGATCCAGTGGACGCCGTCATAGGTGCGGCGGCGGGCGATCTTCTGGCTGCAGCAGGGGCTGCTCTCGTCCGCATAGTGCATCACGATCGCACCGTCGGTGGCCATCGAGAAATCGGGCTCCCACAGGCCCTGGCTGTTGGCCGACTGGACGGCGATCGACACGAAGCTCCAGTTCCGGCCGTTGTCGGTGCTCTTGTAGATGTTGATCTTGGCGAGGCTGGTCGCGGTCTTCTGGGTATCGACCACGACGCCGAGGATCAGCGTGCCGGCAGTGAGCGAGCCGATCGTCTGCGGCACGCGGAACAGGCTGGGGCTGCTTGCCTTCAGCGTCTGGAATTCCGGATCGTTGATCATGCCGACCTGGGTGAAGCTGGCGCCGCTGTCGGTGCTCGAGAAGATCTTGATGTGATCGTCGCCGGTGAACGAGAGGACCGACGCGACGAGCTCTCCGCTGGGGAGCAGGCGGATGCGGGGATAGCGCGAGTTCGCGGCGAGCAGGGTCTGGGCCTGGGCGACGACGGTGGTCATGCCGACCAGGGCCAGGCCGGCGAGGAGCCGCGTGGTGCGGCCGAGCATGCGCTTATGGATGTGCTGATTCTGTGATCGCCTAATCATATCGCTCTCCTGTTTCCCGCTGTTCACATCGGGGCGGCAGGAGCGGGGGCCTGGCGCCTGTCCTTGAAATCACCTGGGTCTGGTCACCTCATTCTCGTGCCGGGCGCGCGGGCCCCCTGCGCCGGAAGCGCGGGGCTCCGGCGGGGTTCGGGTTTCTGGAAAGGACGCCGCATGGAGGAGGCCCCATGCGGCGCCAAAGTTACCGACGGGGAGTCGGTTCTCAGAAGCGGAAGCGGACCCCCATGCGATAGACGGTCTCGAGATAGCGGACCTGCGCGGCGTAGGTGTCGCCCTTCGCGTTGAACGCACGGTAGGTACGCTGCTGCGAGCCGAGCAGGTTCGCGATGGAGAAGTTCAGCGAGACATTGTCCGTCGGGTTGAGCGAGCCCGAGAAGTCGAGCGTGCCGCGGCCCTTCTCGACCGTGGGCAGGGTGAGCTGGGTGGTCACCGCCGGATCGGTCACCACGCCATAGGTCTGGAAGCTCGAACGGTAATTGTACGAGAGGCGCAGCGACAGCGGCTTGCTGTCATAGAAGAACTGCGCGTTGGCGAGGTGCGACGACACGCCGCTGAGCGGCTGGATGCCGGGAAGCGTGGCGGCGGCGCTGGGCGACAGTTCCGAGCCGTGGTCGAGATAGGTGTAGTTCGCCAGCACGCCGAAATTCTGCATCCATTGCGGCAGCGACGGGATCTTGAAGAAGGTGCGGAAGCCCGCCTCGATGCCCTGGATATAGCCCTTCTGCCCGTTCTCCGGCCGGTCGACGCGCAGCGGGCCGAGCTCGGGGTCGTTGAGGAAGACGGTGGCGTTGTTGATGAAGCCGATGATGTCGCGGCGGAACACCTGGACGGTAGCCGAGCCCGAGCGCGAGAAATAATATTCGAGCGAGGCGTCGTAATTGGTGGATTCGACCGGTTGCAGGTCGGGGTTGCCGCCGCTCGCGGTGCGATAGTTGCACACCGGCGGGGTGACGCTGTTGTCGCAGGCCAGGGTGGCGTTGACGGTCAGCGTCGGGTTCAGCGAGCCGAAGCCGGGGCGGGTGCGCGTCTTGGTGAAGGACATGCGTGCCTGCAGCGTGCGCGACAGCTTCAGCCGGGCGCTGACATTGGGCAGATAGTCGAGATACTCGTTGGTCTTTGCATAGGGCGTGCCGGCGCCGGAACCGATCTTGAGCGTGCCGCTGATGTCGTTGGTGGTGCGGACGACGCGCAGGCCGAGCTGGCCGTCGAGCTCCATCGATCCGATCGGGAACTTGTAGTGCGTCTGGAGATAGGCGGCATAGGCCTTCTCGTTGGCGCTGTAGACCCAGTCCAGCTTCGGATAGCCGGCCGGCTGGCCGACCAGCATGCGGAGATAGTCCGCATTGTGGATGATGCTCTGCCGGGTCGGCGTGATCCAGGTGCGGGGATGGGTGGTCGGATCGCCGCGGAAGCCGATCATCGACATCTCGAAGTCGAGCGGCAGGTTGACATACTGGATGCGCGGATCGGTCGCGCCCAGGGTCGGCGTGCGGTTCTCGGCCGGGTCATTGTAGGAATCGGCGTCGCGGTTGCTGTAGCGGACGCCGGCCTGGAGCCGGTCGAAGATCGCGAAGTCGATCGGCAGGTCGGCGTCGAGCCGCCCCTGGAAGCTGCGGCCATGGTTGTCCGCGCCGTTCTCCGCGAAGTTCAGCATGCGCCACGAGGCGGGATCGGCCAGGTTGATGTCGGTCACATAGGCCGAGGCGCCGCCGCCGCCCGACTGGTCGTCGAAGTTGAAGACGCGGGTGCCCAGCGAATTCGTGAAGATGTTGAACTGCATGTTGCGGTTCCAGTTTCGCGAATCGGTGAGCGCGACGTCGCCGGTGATGCGGCCGCCGCCGGGCACCTTCCAGATGAAGCCGGTGCCGCCCTGATAGGTGTCGGTCTTGTTCCACTGGGCGACCTGGTAGCCGGTGATGCCGTTGCCGGCGCCGCGCATGGTCATCTGGCAGACCAGGTCGGTGCTGCCCTCGCACATGGTCACGTCGTAGAGCGGCGCGTTGCTGCCCGTGTCGAAGTGCAGCGCGCTCGACTCGCCGGCGGCGCGGAAGCCCTGGAAGAGGAAGTCGGCGTAGAATTCCAGGCTCTGGCTCGGGCGCCACTGGAGCGCCGCCGAGGCCGAGGGGCGGAAGCGGTTCGAGCTCGGATACTGGAAGGAGACGCGGGTCGGGTAACGGACATTGGGATAGTTCGCGACGCCGCCGACCACGACGTTCGCCGCGTGGCGCAGGATCTGGGTGTTGTTGTCGCGATAGGAATCGACGAACTTGTTGTCGGTGTAGCTGCCCTCGACCAGCAGGCCGATCTCGCCGATGCCGGTCTCCCAGCGGTTGCTGATCAGCAGGTTGGCGTCGATGCCGAACTCCTGCGACTGGCGCCAGTGCAGTCCGGTGATGCCGCCGACGATGCGGCTGCCCTTGAAGTTGAACGGCTTGTTCGACTTGACGTCGATCTCGCCGGCGATGCCCGCCTCAACCAGGTTGGCGCCCGCGGTCTTGAACACGTCGAAGCGCGAGACCGAGGCGGCCGGGAAGTCCTGCAGCGCGACGTTGCGGCCCTCGGCGGTGAAGATCTCGCGGCCGTTATAGGTGGTGGTGATGTCGGGCAGGCCGCGCAGGCGGACGCCGCCGGCCTCGCCGTTCAGCCGGTCGACCTGCACGCCGGTGATGCGCGCGAGCGATTCCGCGCCGGTGGAATCGGGCAGCTTGCCGATGTCCTCGGCCACGAGCGAATCGACGATGTCGTCCGAGTCCTTCTTGATAGCCTGCGCGGTCTCGAGGCTGCGGCGGAAGCCGCTCACGATGATCTCGTTGGGATCGATCTCGGTATCCTGCCCGGCTTCCGGGACGCTGGCCGCGGGCTGCTCCGCGGTCTGCGCGACGGCGATGCCCGGCAGCGCGGTAAGCGCGAGCGCGGACGCGCCGATCAGCAACCGATTATTGCGACGATTCATTCTTTCCCCTCCCATATCGTCCGAGTTTCTTACTCGGGGCTTATCTATCCGAATTATCATATAAGAATTGGCCTGACAATATCCAGCCGGAGGCCTGACCTGAATTGGCGCAAGTCCTTCATGTCGGGCGTAGATTCAGAATCTCCCCGCCGCGGGGCCCGTCGACTCGAATTGGTCGATCATGTCGCCGGGGGCGGAAATGCCCGTGACGATGCCGTGCATCGCCGCGCGCGCCCGCTCCCAGTCGCCGCTGGCGATGGCGCCGCGGACCGCCGCATAGGCGGCCAGTTCGTCGGCCGGATCGCCGGCCCTGCGCCGCATCCGGTTCGCGATGCGCAGCGCGGCTTCCACGGCGTCCTGGAACTGGGCGTAGAAGGGATTGCGCGCGGCCTGGAGGACCGCGCCGTGAAAGGCGATCCGGGCGTCGATCGGATCCTCGTCGCGCCGTTCGCAGAGCAGCATGTGCTCGAGCGCGTCGGAGATGCGCTGCACGCCGCGCGGCCAGGCAAAGCGCGCCGCGAACTCCGCCGCCGCCGGCTCGATCGCCACGCGCAGCTGGTTGAACTGGCCCAGCGCGTCCGCCGCATGGCGCCGCTGGAGGAGCCAGCGCAGCACGTCGGTGTCGAGCAGGCTCCAGCAGGAGAGGGGCTGTACGTTCGTGCCCAGGCGCGGGCGACTCGCCAGCAGGCCCTTGGCGGTGAGCATCTTCACCGCTTCGCGCGTCACCGAGAGGCTGGTGCCGTAATGCCTGGCCAGCTCAGCCTCGGGCGGGAAGGGCTTGTCGTCATAATCGCCGGCGGCGATCGCCCCGCCGATCGCGTGGAGCAGCCCGAAAGTGAGGCTGTGTCCCAGCTGCGGGCGATCGGGCGCGCCTCCCCTTGGCAGCCCCGCGAAGCCAGGGCCCGGCGGGGCGACCGCGAAGCTCGCGCGGGCGTTCACGGCTTGGTCGCCCGGGTGAAATTTCGCGGCATCCAGCACTCCCCCTTTTTCCCGACATCCGATCGGTGCACGATTTCGGTAGATTGGTCAGATAAATGTTACTATATTGGCCTGACCAAAACAAGGAGGGGACCGAATGGGTACCGAAAAGCGCCGAGTGCATGTTTTCCTGGCGGGCGCGGGGTTCGCGGCGATGCTGGCGGCGCCATTTGCCGCGCTTTCACAGCAGGCGCCGAAGCAGGATCCGGCGGTTCGGGAGGCGAAGCTCGTCGCGACCTATTCGGACACCAGCAGGCTGGGCACGCCCTGGGCCAAGGACCCCTCGGTCATCCGCTTCGGCGGGCGCTTCCTGATGTATTATACGGTGCCCGCGCCGCGCGAGAATCCGGTGGGGGTGAAGGACTTCCCCAAGGGGCTGGCGATCGGCATCGCCGAGAGCCGCGACCTCAAGACCTGGACCAAGGTGGGCGAGATCCTGCCGAAGCAGCAGGTCGAGGCGAACGGCATCGCGGCGCCGGGCGCCGTGGTGATCGGCGGGAAGGTCCACCTGTTCTACCAGACCTATGGCAATCGCGAGAAGGACGCGATCAACCATGCCTGGTCGTCGGACGGCATCGTGTTCGAGCGCGATCCCGGCAACCCGGTCTTCCATCCCGATCCCGCCACCGCCAAGTGGAGCGTCGGCCGGGCGATCGATGCCGAGGCATTCGTCCAGGGCAACAGGCTGATGCTCTATTACGCCACGCGCGATCCCGAATTCAAAGTGCAGAAGGTCGGGGTGGCGAGCGCGCCGATCGGCTCGAAGTTCACAAGGGGCGACTTCACCAACCTCAACAACGACAAGTCGATCCTGGAGCCCGAGCTCGCCTGGGAGCGCAACTGCATCGAGGCGCCGAGCGTCATCCGCCGCGGCGGCAAGCTCTACATGTTCTACGCCGGCGGCTACAACAACGAGCCCCAGCAGATCGGCGTCGCGGTGAGCACCGACGGCGTGAAGTGGAAGCGGCTTTCCGACAAGCCGTTCCTCGCCAACGGCCCGAAGGGCAGCTGGAACGCTTCGGAATCGGGCCATCCCGGCATCTTCCAGTTCGGCAACCGTACCTTCCTGTTCTTCCAGGGCAACAACGATCGCGGGAAGAGCTGGACGCTGGCCGCCACCGAGATCGGCTGGAACGCCAAGGGTCCGTATCTGAAGTAACCCCGGCCACGCCGCGCACAACTATAAGAACAGGAGAGTAGAATTGGCCCTTGTCCGCATCCTGGCCGCGCTGAGCCTTGCCGCCACGGTCCCCGGCCTGGCCCCGGCCGAGGCGCTGGCGCAGCAGGCGCCCGCCGCATCCGCATCGTTCGACCTGGTCGCGGAGGGCGCGGCGCCGACGATCTTCGTGAGCGCTGGCGACGCCCCGGTGGTCGGGATCGCGGCGCGTGCCTTTGCCGGCGATGTCGAGCGTGTGTCGGGCGTGAAGCCGCAGGTTTCCGAAGCGGCGCCGAGCGGGCGCCTGGCGATCCTGGCGGGGACGATCGGCGGCTCGCCGGTGATCGACAGGCTGATCGCCGACAAGCGCATCGCGGTCGACAAGGTGGCGGGCCAGAGCGAGGCCTATACGATCGCGCTGGTCGACAAGCCGGTGCCCGGGGTCGATCGCGCGCTGGTCGTGATCGGGGCGGACCGGCGCGGCACCGCCTATGGCATCTTCCGCCTGTCCGAGCAGATCGGCGTCTCGCCCTGGGTGTGGTGGGCCAATGTGACCCCGGCCCGGCGCAGCAGCGTGCGACTGAATGCCGGCACGGTCGTCCAGGGCTCGCCCTCGGTCCGCTATCGCGGCCTGTTCATCAATGACGAGGACTGGTCGATCCGCCCCTGGGCGACCCGGATCGACCCGACGGGCGACATGGGGCCGACGACCTATGCGCATGTATTCGAACTGCTGTTGCGGTTGCGCGCCAATTTCCTGTGGCCGGCGATGCACAAGGTCAGTTCGGCGTTCAACCAGGTCGCGGGCAATGCCGAGATGGCGGACCGCTATGCGATCGTGATGGGCGCCAGCCATGCCGAGCCGATGCTGCGCGACAATGTCGCCGAGTGGAATTTCGAGCAGCGCGGCGAATTCAACTACGCCAAGAACGGAAGGAACATCCTCGACTACTGGCGTGACCGGGTGAAGGCCAACCACCAGTATGAGAATGTCTACACCGTCGGCATGCGCGGCATCCACGACAGCCCGGCGGAGATGAATAAGGGCTTCGACGGCGTCCGGCTGCTCGAGAAGGTGGTGAGCGACCAGCGCGGCCTGCTCAGCGAAGTGGGGCAGGACCCCACAAAGGTCCCCCAGATCTTCGTGCCCTACAAGGAAGTGCTCGACATCTACCGCAAGGGCATGAAGGTGCCCGACGACGTCACCCTCGCCTGGGTGGACGACAATTACGGCTATATCCGCCAGCTCTCGACCAAGGCGGAGCAGCAGCGCCCCGGCGGCGGCGGCGTCTATTACCACATCTCCTATTGGGGGGTGCCCAACGACTATCTGTGGCTCGACACCACGCCGCCCGCGCTGATCGGCGAGGAGATGGGCAAGGCCTATGCCACCAATTCCCGCCGCCTCTGGGTGCTCAATGTCGGCGACATCAAGCCGGGCGAGAAGGGCCTGAACTATTTCCTCGACCTGGCCTATGACTATGACGGCACCGCGAAGCTGGGCCAGCAGGGCTGGCTGAAGCGCTGGGCGACCGGGAATTTCGGGCCCGAACAGGCCGATGCGATCGCCGCGCTGCTCGGCGATTTCTACCGGCTCAACTATGACCGCAAGCCCGAGCATATGGGCTGGAACGACGCCGAGACCGCGCCGCGGCCGACCGAGTTCTCGCCGGTCGCGTATGGCGACGAGGCGGGCAGGCGCACCGCCGAGTTCCGCGATCTCGACAAGCGCGCCGAGGCGATCGCCGCGAAGCTGCCGGCGGAGAAGCGCGACGGCTTCTACCATCTCGTCCTCTATCCGGTGCGCGGCAGCGCGATGATGAACGTGAAGATGCTGAACGCCGATCGCAGCTTCCTCTACGCGCATCAGGGCCGGGCCAGCGCCAATCTCCACGCCGATGCCGCGGTCGATGCCTATAAGCGGATCAAGCAGGCGACCGAGGCGTACAACGCCGTGGGTGGCGGCCAATGGTCGCACTTCATGAGCGACGAGCCGCGCATGCAGGCGGTGTTCAACATGCCGCCGCTCGGCCGGGTGACGCCGTCCGCCACGCCGGGGCTGGGCGTTGCGGTCGAGGGATCGATCGATGCCTGGGCGGAGCATCCCGCCAGGGCCGCCGATGCCGCGGATGCCAGCCTGCGCGTGCAGCGCTGGCGCACCGCCTCGGCTCCTGCCGACCGGCTCCCGGTGTTCGAGCGGGCGACCGATGCGCGCCACTTCATCGATGCGTTCAACACCGGCACCGGTACGCTCGAAATGTCCGCCACGGCCTCGGCGCCGTGGATCCGGATCGAGCGCGAGGACCAGCCGGGCGGCGACCAGCGGCTGTGGGTGTCGATCGACTGGCGCAAGCTCAAGGCCGGCGAGACCGCTAGCGGCAGCGTGACAATTTCCGCCGCCGGCGCCAGCCGCAGCATCGCGGTCTCGGCCCGCAATGTCGCGGCGCCCAGGGGCATGCTGGTCGAGGACAATGGCATCATCGCCTTCTCGGCGCAGCGTTATGCGAAGCTCCAGCCGGTCGGCGGACTCGGCTGGCAGGCGGTGCCGGGGCTTGGGCGATCGGGACAGGCGCTGCAGAGCAGCGTCGCGCTGGCCAGCGCGGCGGATCCGGCCGGGGCGCCCTATGCCGAATATCGCTTCCGGGTGACGCATGCCGGCGACGCGAAGCTGCGCGCCACGCTGATGCCGAGCTTCGCGCTCAATGCCGAGAACAAGCTGCGCTACGCGGTGTCGATCGATGGCGGCCCGACCCAGCTGGTCGATGCCGATGCCAAGCGCGACTGGAGTGACGGGGTGGAGCGCAATGCGATCACGTCGGTCACCAGCTGGCCGGCGCTGGGGGCGGGCGAGCATCGCCTGCGCATCTATGCGCTCGATCCGGGCGTGGTGCTCGATTCGCTGATCCTCGACCTGGGCGGCCTTGCCACCGCCTATCTCGCGCCGCCGGAGACCATTGCGAAATGAGCCGCCGGACCAAGGGGCTGCTTGCGCTCGGCGCGGTGCTGCTCAGCACCGGTGCGGCGCAGGCGCAGGCGCAGGCGCAGGGTGCGCTGGGCGCGAACTACAACGAGCATTTCGAGGACGTGGACTATCGCGACCTCGACAAGGCCGGCGCGCACTGGGTCCGGCTGTTCCTCACCATGCCCGAGTTGGAGCGGAGCCCGGCCGCAGAGCATGGCGCGGTCCGGACGATCCTCGACGTGGCCAGGCACGGCTATGGCACGATCCTCTCGCTGAAGTTCCCGCGCAACCGGCAGGACTTCCCGAAGCCGGGCAGCGCCGGGATGGCGCGGGAAATGGCGTGGCTCGACCAGGTGCTGCCGCTGGTGATGGGCAAGGTCGATATCCTGGTGATCGGCAACGAGCCCTATATCGAGAGCCGTCGCGAGGACCGCGACCTCGACCTCAACGCCTATTACGAGGCGATGGCGAACCGGGCGATCGCGTACCGGAAGGCGCATTGCGCCAGGGCGTGCAGGACGCGGCTGTACATGGGGGCGCTCAACCGGCTCGACCTGGAGATCAACCGGACGCCCTCGACCGAGCGCTGGATGGCGTTCGTCAAGGCGACGCCGGAGATCGACGGGGTCGACATCCATCCGCATCTGCCGGCGATCGAGGGCTCGCAGGTCTTTGTCGACTATGTCGTCGCGCGGATGCGCCCCGACCAGAAGTTCCTCGCCACGGAATTCTCGATCGTCCGCTGGTGGGAGCAGAACATGCAGGCGGCGATCCCGCAGGGCTTCGCCGATGCCCGGCACCTGCCACGCGAGACGAAGAACTGGCAGGTGATCAAGGCGGCGCTTGAGAGTCCGTTCCCCAAGGCGGAATGGGATGCGTTCCTGGCACAGAGCCCGTGGTTCGAGAGCCGGAAGCATTATCTGCGCAACCAGATGGCGATCTTCCGCAATTCCGGCCGGCTGGCGGTCGCCAATTACGGGTTCAGGCAGGGCAGCTCGATGAGCCGCAATTTCGGCCCGGCCACCACGCCCTGGCTGCTCAACAGCGTCTTCGCCGCGCGCACCGTCCGGCCCAATCCGGATGGCAGCGCCGCGTTCAACTATGCCTGGATCGAGGATTTCAGGGCGCTGCAATAACCGACCGCGGATCGCGCGGCTTATCGACATCATCGCAAAAGGGGGAGGCAACATGTTGAAGGTCCTGATGATCGGCGCCGCGCTGCTGGGCGCCGCCACCGCCGATGCGGCGCATGCCCAGGGCGCGCTCGGCGCCAGCTACAACGACCAGTTCGGCGAGCTCGACTATCGCGACCTGGAGAAGTCCGGCGCGAAATGGGTGCGGATGTCGCTGCCCTTGCCGCAGCTCGACCGCGGCGTCGGCAGCAATGGCGTGCTCAACAAGATCCTCGAGGCTTCGGAGCGGGGATACAGCACCGTGCTGTCGCTCAAGTTCGGCTATGTCGGCACCATCCCGCCGCAGGTGGGGAGCGATGCGTATCTGAAGGACGTGGCGCGGCTGGATGCGGTGCTGGGGCTGGTGACGGGCAAGGTCGATGTGCTGGTGATCGGCAACGATCCCTTCCTCGAGGTTCCCGAGAAGAACCGGGACGAGAGCTTCAACGCCTATTACGAGGCGGTCGCGCGGCAGGTGATCGCACACCGTGCGAAGACCTGCGCCGCGAACTGCCGGACGCGCCTCTACATGGGCGCGCTGGTCCGGCTGGAGATGCCGGCCGAACGGAGCAAGGTGGTCGAGCGCTGGATGAGCTTCGTGAAGGCGACCCCGGAGATCGAGGGGGTGGCGATCCGGACGCATGTCGCCGAAGTCGAGGACTCGAAGGCCTATCTGAAATACATCCTGCCGCGCATGCGCCCCGAGCAGAAGTTCGTCGTCACCGACTTCTCGCTGGTGAAGACCTGGACGGAGAACATGCAGGGCGCGATCCCCAAGGCGTTCGCCGAGAAATATGGCGCGCCGCGGACCGCGCAGAACTGGCAGATCGTCAAGGCGTCGCTGGAGACGCCCTTCTCCAAGGCGCAGTGGGACGAGTTCCTGTCGCAGAGCCCCTGGCTGGAGAGCCGCAAGCATTTCGTGGCGAACCAGATGCAGGTCTTCCGCGATACCGGCCGGCTCGCGGTTGCGACCATCGCGTTCACGCAGGGCGCCGCGCCGGCGGACAAGCTCAGCCCGGGCGCGGCTGCCTGGCAGCTGAACAGCGTCGTCGTCCGGCGCTCCGCCAAGCGCAATCCGGACGGCAGCGCGGCGTTCAACTATGCGTGGATCGACGACTTCAAGGCGCTGCAGAAGTAATGGACGTGGATCTCACTCGCCGAACCCTGATCGCCGGATCGGCGCTGGTCGCGACATTGCCGCTTGGCGCGGTGGCGGCGGCACCGATCGAGCGCTTTCCGATCTGGCCGGGATCGCCGCCGGGCGGGGAGGGGCTCACGGTGCGCGACGAGACGGTCCGGCGCTCGGTCAATGGGCCGGCCGACGACATCGCCTGGCCGCATGTCGCGACGCCGATGCTCAATGTCGTGCCCGCGGCCCAGCCCAATGGCGGCGCGATCCTCTATGTCCCCGGCGGTGGCTATGCCCGGGTGGCGGTGGGACGCGAGGGATCGGGGATCGCCCGTGCCTTCGCCGCGCGGGGCTTCACCGTGTTCGAGCTGCTCTACCGCCTGCCGCGCGACGGCTGGGCGGCGGGGCCGGACGTGTCGCTGCAGGACGCGCAGCGCGCGATGCGGCTGATCCGGGCGCGGGCGGGCAAGTGGCGGATCGACCCGGCCCGGGTCGCGGCGATGGGTTTCTCGGCGGGCGGCCATCTCACTGCCCGGCTCGCCAGCCGCGCGGCGCTCAGGACCTATGACCCGGTCGACGATGCCGATGCGCAATCGGCGCGCCCCATCGTCGCCGGGCTGTTCTTCCCGGTGATCACCATGGCCGACCCCGTGGCGCATGCCGCCTCGAAGCGCGAGCTGCTGGGGAGCGACGCCAGCCCGGCGCGGATCGCACGCTTCTCGGCGGAGAACGGCCTGCCGGCGGACATGCCGCCGACCCTGGTCGCGCATGCCGCAGACGATCCGGTGGTCAGCCCGGGCAACAGCCTGGCGATGTTCGCGGCGCTGCAAGCCGCCAGGATCCCGTCCGAACTGCACATCTTCGAGAAGGGTGGCCACGGCCTGCCGCTCAAGGAAGCGGGCAGGGACCATCCCTGGCCGGCATTGTTCGAGCGCTTTGCCCGCAACCACGGGATGTGAGCCGCCGGGCACGGAGCGTGCGTGAGAAGGCGGTGGCCTGGGCGGGGATCTGGAAATAGGAGGATGGGCCATGCGCCCGTCCAGTACCGCTCCGGATCGCCCGAGCCCCGCCCGAGTCCGCGCCCTGTATGCGATGCTGACGCTCGTGATGCTGCTCTGGGCGGGCAATTCGATGGTCGCCCGTGCCGTCCATGCCGAGATCCCGCCCTTTGCCCTGGCGCTCGGGCGCTGGTCCGGCGCCCTGCTGGTGGTCGCGCCATTCGCCTGGCGGCGCGTGATCGCCGACTGGCCGGTGGTGCGGCAGCACTGGGGGAAGATTCTCCTGCTCGGGCTGATCGGCATCGGCGCGTTCAACGCGCTGCTCTATTCGGGCCTGCGCTACACGACCGCCACCAACGGACTGCTGATCCAGGCGGCGATACCGGCGCTGGTGCTCTGTTTCGACGGGCTGTTGTTCAAGGCACGGCCGCGCGCCGCGCAGATCGCCGGCGTCTCGATCGCCGCGATCGGGGTGCTGACGATCATCCTCAAGGCCGACCCCGCTGCGCTGCTGTCGCTCAGCTTCAACATCGGTGATGTCCTGGTGCTGTGCGCCGTCCTCGCCTGGTCGCTCTACACCGCCCTGTTGCGCCTGCGGCCTCCGATCGATCCGCTGAGCTTCCTCGCGCTGACCTTCGCGATCGGCGTGCTGGCGATGCTGCCGTTCGCGATCGCGGAACTGCGGAGCTTCCCGCTGCACTTCACGCCGCGCGTGCTGGGGGCCTATGCCTATGTCGCGTTGCTGCCCTCGGTGGTGGCCTATTTCCTGTACAACAAGGCGGTGGGCGAGCTTGGTGCGGGCGCGGCGGGGCAGGTGATCAGCCTGCAGCCGCTGTTCGGCGCGCTGCTGGCGGTGCCGCTGCTGGGCGAGGCGCTGCACGGATATCACCTTGCCGGGATGGCTATCATCCTGGCGGGGATCCTGATCCCGGCGATGGCGGGGCGGCGGCGCAGCCGGCAGGCGACCGCAAGCCCATAGCCCGCGCCGCTAGCCGAGCCGCTTGGTGCTGGATCGGATGATGAGTTCGTGGGGCAGGGTGATCTGGCTCACCGGACTGTCGTCGCCGCGCAATATGTCGACGAGCAGCTCGACCGCCTGCTGCCCGATATCCCCCTTCGGCTGGGCGATGGTGGTGAGGCCGGGCTGGAAGAAGCGGGCGAGCGGCAGATCGTCGAAGCCGACGACCGAGATGTCGTCGGGGCAGATGCGGCCGGCCTGGCGGATCGCGCTGATCGCACCCATCGCCATTTCGTCGCTGAAGCAGAACAGCCCGGTCACGCCCTGTGCGATCAGGTCCGGCACATGGTCGGCGGCGGACTGGGCGGAATAGTCGCCGACACGGACCCGCAGCCGGTCGGCAAGGCCATGGCGCTTCGCCGCCTGCATCGCGCCGGCGAGGCGATCGCGGCTGATCGGGCTGACATGCGGACCGGTAATGACGCCGATGTCGCGATGCCCGAGCGCGATGAGATGCTCGAGCGCGTCGCAGCCGGCGGCGGCATTGTCGATATGCACGCTCGGCACGCCGATATCGGGGCTGTACTCGCAGCCATTGACCACGGGTGCGCGGGCGCCCTGCTTCGACATCAGCGGGCGCAGATTGTCCGGCAGGCGGTGTCCGAGGAAGATCAGGCCGTCGACCTCGCGGCTGGAGAGCATGGCGGCATATTGATCCTCGATCGAAGGATCGTGCCGCGTGTCGCCGACGACGACCGCATAGCCGGCATCGCGCGCCGCTTCCTCCGCGCCGCGGATCACGCTGGCGAAGAAGGGGTTGGAGATGTCGGGAACGGTGACGAGGATCTTGGCGGCGCGGAGCGTGCGCAGCGTCCGGGCGGCGACGTTCGGCTTGTAGCCGAGCGACTCGACCACCTCGAGCACGCGCAGGCGGGTCGGCTCGGCGACGCGGTCCGGGTGGCTCAGGACGCGCGACACGGTGGCCGTGGAGACGCCCGCCATCGCGGCGACCTGGATGATGGTCGGCATTGACATTGATGTAACTCGTTACAGCGACATGTCGAGTAATGTAATCCTTTACATCGGCTTTTGACCTGCGTAGCCTGAGTCCCGACAAGCAGGAAAACTGCAGCAAAAAATGGGAGAGGGGCTTCGTGGCCACTTTGGGCAATGACGCGCTTGCGGCATCGCAGCGCCCGGTATCGGGGCTGCTCATGGGGCGTCTTAGCGCGCTCATGTTCATGCAGTTTTTCGTCTGGGGGGCGTGGAACGTCACGCTCGGCCTGGTCATGCAGACCGTCGGCATCGGCAGCCTCATCGCCAACGCCTTCTCGGTAGGTCCGATCGCCTCGATCGCCGGTTCCTTCCTGCTCGGCATGGCGGCGACGCGCTATCTGAGCCCCAGGGCGCTGATGGTGATCCTGCATCTGGTCGGCGGCGCGATCCTGCTGGTGATGCCCGCGCTGGTGACGCCGGAGAATGGCACCACCTTCGTCTGGGTGCTGCTCGGCTACATGATCCTCTACATGCCGACCGTCGGCCTTGCGAACACGATCGCGCTGAAGAGCTTCGGCGAGCGCGCGGACCGCTTCCCCTTCGTCCGCGCCTTCGGCACGCTCGGCTGGATCGTCGCGGGTCTGATCATCGGCTGGGTCGGCCTGTCGGCCAGCCCCGAGATCTTCCGCGTCGCGGCGGTCGTATCGATCGCGCTCGGCCTGTACAGCCTGACGCTTCCCAATGTCGCGCCCGATGCGCCGCGTGACGAGAGCCTGGTTCGCCAGGTGCTGTGCGTCGAGGCGTTCGGCCTGATGCGGCAGCGCTCCTATCTGATCTTCATCCTGGCGGCGACGCTGATCTCGGTCCCGCTCGCGATGTACTATGCCTATGCCTCGGCCTATCTCGGCGTGGCGGGGATCGAGAATGTCGGCGGCACCATGGCGATCGGGCAGATGTCCGAGCTGGTGTTCATGTTCTCCATGCCCTGGCTGTATCGCCGCTTCGGCGTGAAGCCACTGCTGCTGGTCGGCATGATCGCCTGGGCGCTGCGCTATGCGCTGTTCGCGATCGGTGACGGCGGCAGCTCGCTCTGGGCGATCTATCTTGGCGTGGCGCTGCACGGCGTGTGTTACGACTTCTTCTTCGTCGCCGGTGCGATCTATACCGGCACCATCGCCTCGCCCAAGGGCGTCAACGCGCAGGCGCAGGGCATGCTGACCCTGTTCACCTACGGCGTCGGCATGCTGCTCGGCTCGCAGATCGGCGGGCTGCTCTACGCGCAGCTGCCCGAGGCTTCGACCATCGCCGACTGGCACCAGATGTGGTGGTATCCGGCGATCGCCGCCGCGGTCATCGCGGTGCTGTTCCAGCTCTTCTTCCGCGACGACAGCCGGACGGAGACCTCGGCATGAACGCGATGAAGGGCCCCGCGATCTTCCTCGCCCAGTTTCTGGGGGACAGCGCACCGTTCGACACGCTCGATGGTCTCGCGGAATGGGCCGGCGGGCTCGGCTATGTCGGCGTCCAGATCCCCTGCGATCCGCGGCTGATCGACCTGAAGCTCGCCGCCGAGAGCAAGGCCTATTGCGACGACCTGCGCGGCAGGCTCGCCAGGTTCGGCGTCGAGCCGACCGAGCTTTCGACGCACCTGCAGGGCCAGCTCGTCGCGGTGCATCCGGCCTATGACCAGCTGTTCGACGGCTTCGCGCCGGCCGAGCTGCACGGCAAGCCGGCCGAGCGCCAGGCCTGGGCGGTCGAGCAGGTCAAGCTTGCTGCCAGGGCGAGCGCCAATCTCGGGCTGAATGCGCATGCGACCTTCTCGGGCGCGCTCGCCTGGCCCTATGTCTATCCCTGGCCGCAGCGGCCCGCGGGGCTGGTCGAGGAAGCGTTTGCCGAGCTCGCCCGGCGCTGGACCCCGATCCTCGACGTGTTCGAGGAAGCGGGCGTCGACTGCGCCTATGAGATCCATCCCGGCGAGGACATCCATGACGGCGCGACCTGGGAGCGGTTCCTGGAGGCGGTGGACAATCATCCGCGCGCGCGGATCCTGTTCGATCCGTCGCACTATGTGCTGCAGCAGCTCGACTATCTCGACTTCATCGACCGCTATCACGACCGGATCTCGTGCTTCCACGTCAAGGACGCCGAGTTCAACCCGACCGGGCGGACCGGCGTCTATGGCGGCTATGAGAGCTGGGTGAACCGCGCCGGCCGCTTCCGCTCGCTGGGCGACGGCCAGGTCGATTTCGTCGGCATCTTCAGCAAGCTGGCGCAGTATGGCTATCGCGGCTGGGCGGTGCTCGAATGGGAATGCGCGCTCAAGCGATCCGAGGACGGCGCGCGCGAAGGCGCCCCGTTCATCCGCGATCATATCATCCACGTGACCGACCGGCCCTTTGACGACTTCGCCGCGAGCGGAGTCGATCGGGCGGCGATCCGTGCGCTGCTGGGGCTTTCTCCGCAGCGGGACTGAACTCGAACTCGTCGGTTGAGGGAATAGGCGTTCCATGGTTCGACACGCGCTTCGGCTCGGCATGGTTGGCGGCGGGGAGGGTGCCTTTATCGGCGCGGTCCATCGCATGGCGGCGGCGCTCGACGGCGGCTGGCAGCTCGTCGCGGGTGCGTTCAGCACCGATGCGGGGCGCAACCAGCGGACCGGCGACGCGCTCGGCCTGGTGCCGCAGCGCGTCTATGCCTCGTTCGATGCGATGCTGGCGGGCGAACGGGCGCTGCCCGAGGGCGAGCGGATCGACGCGGTTGCCGTCGTGACGCCCAACCATCTCCATGCCCCGATGGCGATCGCGGCGCTGGAGGCGGGCTTTCACGTCTTCTGCGAGAAGCCGATGGCGATGAGCGTCGCGGAGGCCGAGGCGATCGGCGCGGCGGCCAAGGCCAGCGGACGCCATTTCGCGCTCGCCTTCACCTATAGCGGCTATCCGCTGGTCGAGGAGGCGCGGGCGCGGATCGCGCGGGGCGATCTTGGCGCGATCCGGCTGGTCCAGGTCGAGTATCTCCAGGGCTGGCTCAGCCGGCCGATCGACGAGCAGGGCAACAAGCAGGCGGAGTGGCGCACCGATCCGGCGCGCGCCGGGCTCGGCGGCTGCCTGGGCGATATCGGCACGCATGCCTTCCAGCTCGCCGAGCATGTCTCGGGGCTGCGGGTGGACTCCGTGTCCGCCGAGCTGACTACCCATGTGCCGGGCCGCCGGCTCGACGACGATGTCAGCGCGCTGCTGCGCTTCACGGACGGTGCGCGCGGCACGCTCAAGGCGAGCCAGGTCGCGGCCGGCGAGGAGAATGGGCTCAAGCTGCGCATCCATGGCGAGCAGGGCGGGCTGGAATGGGCGCAGATGGAGCCGAACACGCTGACCCTGCGCTGGCTCGACCGGCCGGCGGAGATCGTGCGCGCCGGCGGGCCGGGCCTGCAGGACAGCACGGCAGCGCTGCTGCGCACGCCCTCGGGTCATCCCGAGGGTTATGTCGAGGCCTTTGCCAACCTCTATCGTGCCTTTGCCGCTGCGATCCGAGGCGATGGCGACCGCTGGTTTCCCGGCGTCGCCGATGGACTTCGAACAATGCGTTTCATCGAGGCGGTCGTCGCCAATGCGGCGTCGGACGCGAAATGGACAATGGTTGATCCGGGAGAGAAAGAATGAAGCTTCTCGTGTGCCTGGGAGCGTTGAGTGCCGCTGGGGCGGCTCAGTTCTTCGTCAGCGTACCCACTGTCGCGCAGACCGCGGCCCCCACCGCGCCGCCGCCGGCATTCAATGCCTGCCGCGCCTGCCATACCGTGGAGAAGGGCGGCAGGAACGGCGTCGGGCCCAATCTCTACGGCGTGGTCGGGCGGACGGCGGGTGCGACGCCGGGCTTCAACTATTCGCCGGCGATGAAGAACTCGAAGCTGCGCTGGGACGAGAAGACGCTCGATGAGTATCTCGCCGGGCCGGGCAAGAAGGTCCCCGGCTCGCGGATGCCGATCGGCATGCCCGATCCGGCCAAGCGTGCCGCGATCATCGCCTTCCTGAAGGCCGGGAGCGGCAAGTGACCGGCGCGGTCACCCGCCGGACGGTGCTCGCGGCCGGGGCCGTGGGTGCTGCATCCTCGGCGATGGCGATGGGCGGAAGTACGGGCGGGCAAGGCTCGAACGCCGCCTATTTCTCGCTCGGCTATGCGCCGCACGAGGGCAGCTTCGCCAGCCGCGGCGGTCTGTTCGAGCAGATCGCCTATGCCGCCGACCAGGGCTTCAGGGCCTGGGAGGACAATGAGGCGCGCAGTCGCCCGGTGGCCGAGCAGGAGAAGATGGCCAAGGTCTTCGCCCAGCGCGGCATGAAGATGGGCGTCTTCGTCGCCAGCATGCCGAAATGGGCGCAGTCGCGGCCGCTGCTCGGCGGCAGTGACGATGCCGAGCGCGAGGCGTTCCTTGCCGATATCCGCACCTCGATCGACGTCGCCAAGCGGCTCAACGCCACGCGCATGACGGTGGTCACCGGCTTCCTCGATCAGAAGGTGCCGCTCGACATCCAGACCGCGCGGGTCATCGACGTGATGCGCAAGGCCGGCGACATCGTCGCGCCGCACGGGATCGCGATGGTGATGGAGCCGCTGAATACGCGGACCAACCATCCGGGCGTCTACATGCAGACGATCGCGCAGGGCTTCGCCGTCGCGCGCGGGGTGAACAGTCCGGCGGTGAAGATCCTGGCGGACCTCTATCACGAGCAGATCCAGTCGGGGAACCTGATCCCGGCGCTGGAGATGTGCTGGAGCGAGATCGGTTATCTGCAGTTCGGCGACAATCCGGGCCGCAACGAGCCGGGCTCGGGCGAGATCAACTATGCCTCGATCGTCCGTTGGCTCCGCGCGCGGCGCTATGACGGCGTGATCGGCATGGAGCATGGCAATTCGGTGAAGGGCCGGGCCGGCGAGGACCGGCTGATCGCGGCCTATCGCAAGATCGATACACAGGGAGAGGGACTATGACGCGCATGCGCATGGCGGGATGCGTTGCCGCCGGCTTGATCGCGATCACGGGCGCATTCGCCTTCGCGCAGGAGAAGCCCGGCTTCAAGGACACGCCGCAGCTGCCGGACGGCAAATGGCTCGTCCATGATGCCGACCGGCCCGCGCCGACGGTGACCACGCCGGCGGCGGCACCGGGCGGCGCGCCTTCCGACGCGATCGTGCTGGCACCTGATGCCTGGCAGGCCGAGACGGCGCCCTGGCAGGTCGCGGGCGGCGTGATGACGGTGCCGGCGCGCGCGGAGGGTGCGAAGGAGAGCAACCTCGTCTCGAAGCAGAGCTTCGGCGACGTCCAGCTCCATCTCGAGTTTCGCTCGCCCAATCCGCCCAAGGGCAATTCGCAGGATCGCGGCAACAGTGGCGTCTGGTTCATGCAGCGCTACGAGGTGCAGATCCTCGATGGCTATCAGAACCCGACCTATGCCGATGGCACGGTCGGCGCGGTCTATGGCTGGAAGCCACCGCTGGTGAATGCCGCGCGCAAGGCCGGCGAGTGGCAGAGCTACGACATCATCTTCGAGCGGCCGCGCTTCGCGGCGGACGGCAAGCTGGTGCGCCCGGCCTATGTCACTGCGCTCCTGAACGGCGTGGTGGTGCAGAACCACCAGGCGCTACTCGGCACGACGATCTGGCGCAAGGTCGCCAGCTACCAGGCGCATGGTGATGCGGCGCCGCTGCAGCTGCAGGATCACGGTTCGCCGGTCTCGTACCGCAACATCTGGGTGCGCCCGCTGCCCGAGGCGGCGATCGCTCAGGACCTGCCGGGAGGCGCGAAGTGATCGACCGGAGAACCGCGCTTGCCGGGGTCGTCGCCATGTTCGGCGCGGCGACCTTCGCGCCGCTCGCCCGCGCCGCCGGTGCGGGCAAGGCTTCGAACATCCCGGTGATCAGCGAGGGGCCGCCGAGCGTGGCGGTGTTCACGCCCGCGCAGCGCGCGCTGATGACCGCGCTCAGCGAGCGCATCCTGCCGACCACGGATACGCCGGGCGCGATCGCGGCAGGCGTTCCGGCGTTCATCGAGAAGATGCTGGCCGACTGGGCGCGGCCGACCGACCGGGTGCCGATCCTCGCCGGGCTCGACGCGATCGAGGCGCGCAGCCAGCAGGATTACAAGGTGTCCGGCGCGCAGGCGACGGCGGAGCAGCAGGACGCGCTGCTCACCCTCGCGATGAACGGCCAGCTGCCCTCGGGCGGCGTGTTCTTCGAAGCGTTCCGGCAGCTCGTTCTGGCCGGCTACTACACGTCCGAGATCGGCATCACGCAGGAGCGCGAATATCTGCCGGTGCCGGGCGAGTATAACGGCGAGTTTCCCTATTCTCAGGTCAACAAGGTGTATTCCGCATGATGATCAGCCGCAGGAATCTGCTCGCCGGCGCGGGCGGCGTCGCAGCACTTTCGCTTGCCGACTTCGCGATCGCACCGGCATCCGCCGCGCAATTGAAGGCGATCGGCCTCCAGCTCTATACGGTCCGCGAGATCTTCCAGAAGGACCCGGTCGGCACGCTCGAGCAGGTCGCGCGGATCGGCTATCGCGAGGTCGAGTTCGGCGGTGGCGGCTATGATGTCATGGATCATGCGCTGCTGCGCAGGACGATGGACCGGCTCGGCCTAAAGTCGCCGTCGCTGCACATCGGCTATGACGCGCTGCTCGGGCAGTTCGACAAGTCGATGGCGATGGCGAAGACGCTCGGCGCCGGCACGGTGGTGCTGCCCTACATGACCGACGAGCACCGCACCGAGCAGGGCTGGAGTGCGGCGCTGCCGAACTTCAATCGCTTCGCAAGGGGCCTGAAGAAAGCCGGGCTCGGCTTCGCCTATCACAACCATGATTTCGAGTTCACCACGAAGCCGGGCGGCATCAGCCTGTACGAGCGGTTCCTCAAGGAGACTGACCCGGCGCTCGTAAAGGTCGAACTCGATCTCTACTGGGCGGCGCATGCCGGCGAGGATCCCGGCGCGCTGATCGATCGCCTGTCGAAGCGGCTCTACGCCTATCATGTGAAGGACATGCGTGCCGATCGCAGCATGACCGCAGTGGGGCAGGGGACGATCGATTTCGCCGCGCTCTTCAAGCGGAAGGGCAGCGCCGGCGTCCAGCATTTCTATGTCGAGAATGATCAGGCGCCGGCGCCCTATCTGCCCGACATCACCACCAGCTTCCAGACGCTGCGCGCGCTGCGTTTCTGATCAGGGTTCGGGAGGGAAGAACATGGCTTCGACCAACAGGTTCGATGCGATCGTCATCGGCTCCGGCGTAAGCGGCGGGTTCGCTGCCAAGGAGCTTACCGAAAAGGGACTGCGCGTCCTCATGCTCGACCGGGGCGTGATGGTGGAGCACGGGGAAGGCTATACCTATGACGGCAAGCCGGCGTTCGAGGTGCCGGCGCGCAACATGATGCCGCCGGGCCTGCGCGACAGCGACTATTTCATCGCCAAGCACGGCTATGTGCAGCCGAGCAACCGGGCCTTCTACAATGACGACCGGCTGAACCCCTATGCCTTTGACGAAGGCAGCAAATTCTACTGGATCCGGCCCGGTGCGGTCGGCGGCAAATCGCTGATCTGGGGGCGGTGGAGCTTCCGCTGGAGTCCGGCCGATTTCGAGGCGAACAAGCGTGACGGGATCGATGGCGACTGGCCGATCCGCTATGACGACCTCGCGCCCTGGTACAGCTATGTCGAGAAATATATCGGCGTGTCCGGATCGCGCGAGAACCTGCCCTATCTGCCGGACAGCGAATTCCAGCCGCCGATGCCGATGAACATCGCGGAGAAGTGGCTCAAGCAGCGGCTGGAAACCGAGTTTCCGGGACGCAAGCTGATCAACACGCGCCTGTCCAACATGACCGAGGACAAGCCCGATCAGAACCGGACCAAGTGCCAGTTCCGCAACCAATGCGGCAATGGCTGCTCGTTCGGCGCCTATTTCTCGACCCAGGCGGTGACGCTGCCGGCGGCGCGGGCGACCGGGCGGCTGACGCTGCGTGCCGACGCGGTGGTGACCAACCTCGAATATGACGCCGCGAAGAAGCGCGTCACCGGGGTCCGGTTCATCGACGCGAAGACCGGGCAGGCGGAAGTGGTCAATGCCGGGCTGGTCTTCCTCTGCGCCTCGGCGATGGCATCGAACCAGATCCTGCTCAACTCGCGGCCAGCGGGCAGCGGGCGTAGTCATTTCGACAGCAGCGGGACGCTCGGCAAATATGTGATGGACCACATCTTCCGGGTGTCGATCGATGGCGACATCCCGGGGATGGAAGAGTTCATCGAATATGGCCGGCGGCCCGGCGGGGTCTATATTCCCCGCTTCCGCAACAATGGCGGGGACGAGGGCGTCGGCTTCAAGCGCGGCTATGGCTATCAGGGCAGCGCGCGGCGCGAGCCGTCGCCGCCGGTGGGCTTTGGCGCGTCGATGAAGCACGGGATGCGCAAATATGGCGGGTGGAAGTTCGGCATGGGCGCGTTCGGCGAATGCCTGCCCTATGAGGACAATCACGTCTCGCTGCATCCCGACAAGGTCGATCGCTTCGGGGTGCCGCTGATGCGCTTCGACGTGCGCTTCCGCGAGAATGAGCTGCGAATGATGGCAGACGCGCGGACACAGGGCGAGGCGATGCTCAAGGCCGCGGGGCTGACCAACGTCAAGAGCTATGAGGACGAGCACGTCCCCGGCGACGCCATCCACGAGATGGGTGGCGCGCGCATGGGCGCCGATCCGCGTTCCTCGGTCCTGAACAAGTGGAGCCAGGCGCACGACGCCGAGAATCTCTACGTCACCGACGGCGCTCAGATGGCATCCGTATCTTGCGTGAACCCCTCGCTGACCTTCATGGCGCTTACGGCGCGGGCGGCGGATTACGCCGTCAAGCAACTCGCGAGCGGGTGAGGCTGCTTTCCGGCTCACGTTGAGGGCCGGGAGAGGTCTGCCAATCTAGTTGATCCGTGCCGGTGCGCTTCCATGGAGCGTGCCGGCACGGATCGTTTTGGCTTGCGGCCAGGCCGGCCGCGCCGAATCTCGCGCGTGTCCTTCCGCGACGAGTGCTTCGCGCTATTCGATCCTGCAAGAAGCGGTCGAGATCCGATTTTCGCGGAGCCGAAACCAGCGGCAAAATGTCCGTCGAGGCACTGCGGGGCATCGATCTGATTTATCAGGAGAATTGGCGCAGGCGGATAACCGGGGCGCGTCGGCCTGCGCCTCGAGTGCGCGAGTTCATTTGACAAAATGATTTATTTAATCGAAGTTCCGACTCGTTACCGCCGCAAAGGCGGAACGCAATGAACGGTGGAGATGCCGTTCTCTTGGAGAGGATAGATGGGGCCTTCCGTTCTGCGGGCCGGGGATCGCGCACGTCGCCGCGCGATCGGCAATCTCGTACATCGCCGTGTCACGCGTTTCGCCGCATTGGCCGGAGCGGCATCGCTGCTGGCCATCGGGTCATCGGGGATGGCGCAGGATTCCGGACGTGCGGATGCGGGGCAGGCCCCCGTGGACATCGCCAACCCGCTGGTGGGTACGGCGCCGCTGGACAATCCCGAGTTCATCGGCAACGCGCCGCCCGCAGGCGAACCACTCTATTCCGGCCTGACTTCACCCGGTGCGCGCCTGCCGCACAGTGCAGTCGAGGCCGCACCGGTCAATTCGAATGTCGAGCTGAGCTATCCCTGGGGCGTAGCGACCCCATACTATTACACCAATCCCACGATGATCGGTTTCACCGGTGGCGGCGGCCCTACCTATGGTGCGCGCGCCACGCCGATGCTGATGCCGATCGTCGGCGACTGGACGGTGCCGCCGGTCTATACCGAGGCCTGGTACGACAAGGCGCATGAAGTCGCGGCGCCGGGCTATTATTCGGTGTTCCTCGATAGCTTCAAGACGAAGGTCGAGCTGACCGCGACGCAGGCGACCTCGCTGATGCGGTTCACCTTCCCGGCGACCGAGCGGGCGCATGTGATCCTGAACCTGCAGGGGCGGGGCGGCCAGGTCGAAGTGGTCGGCGACCGTACGGTGCGCGGCATCATTGGCGACCGCAACGACAACGATGCGCGCGATGGACGCTATTTCGTCGCGGAATTCTCCAAGCCCTTCAAGCGTTTCGGCACTTTTCGCAAGGCTCCGGGCAATGCCCGCGGCTATGGCATCGGCGACAAGGACGTGCAGCCCGATGCCCGGCAGATCGAGGGGGCGTTCGCCGGCAGTTATGCCGATTTCACCACGCGCGACGGCGAGCGGGTGCTGGTCCGCATCGCGTACGGCCCGAGCTACGAGGCGGCGACGCGGCGGCTGCGGCAGGAAAGCCCGGACTGGAATTTCGACCGCATCCGTGGTGCCGCGCGCGCCGAATGGGCGAAGCTCCTCGACCGCGTCCGGGTGAGCGGCGGCACCGAGAAGCAGCGGATGCTGTTCTATTCGACGCTGTTCCAGTCCTTCGCCAGCCCGCGGCTGGTGGCGCGAAAGGGCGAGCATTTCACCGATACGAACGGCAAGACTCAGGTCGCCAGCTATGACCGCTACGGCCCGGTGCCCTTCTGGGATACCGGCCGCAACCAGATCGTGCTGCTCGAGCTGCTCGAGCCCGAACTGACCCGCGACGTGATGCAGTCCGAGCTCGACATGGCCCGCGAGCGCGGGTTCATGAACACCTCGTTCCACGGCGACAATGCGGTGTTCCTCTATCTCGGCGCGATGCGGCGTGGCATCGCGTTCGACTATGCGGCAGCGTACGAGTATCTCCGCAAGAATGCGCTGGATCCCAAGGGGCCGCGCCACTTCCTCGACGAATATATGGCGCGCGGCTGGATCTCGGACGTGGTGCCGGACCGCAACCCGAGTCCGCCCCATGCGGACGGCAAGGCGGGTGCTGCCAAGACGCTCGAATATGCCTGGGACGACGCCGCGCTCGCCGATATGGCCGAGCGACTGGGCAAGCCGCAGGATGCCACGCTGTTCCGCAAGCGCGCGGGCAACTGGCGCAACGTGTTCGACCGCTCGATCGGCTTTGTCCGCGGGCGGACCGAGGACGGCAAGTGGTTCACACCCTTCGATCCGGCCGAGCCCTATTACAACCACATGATGAAGGAGGCGTCGGGCTGGTCGACCCTGTGGCTGGTGCCGCAGGACGTGCAGGGGTTGATCACCGCGCTGGGTGGCCGGGCCGCGTTCAACGCCAAGCTCGATGAATTCTTCACCAGGCCCTACAACCCCACGGGCATCTGCCGCGACTGCACCGGCGTGATCGGCCAATATGTGCAGGGCAACCAGCCGGACCAGCAGGCCCCCTATCTCTATGCCTGGAGCGGCCAGCCCTGGAAGACCCAGGCGCTGTCGCGCCGCATCCTGCGCGACCTCTATGGCAGCGACGCCGCCGGCTATGGCTATCCGGGGATGGACGACCAGGGTGCGACTTCGTCCTGGTATGTGCTGAGCGCGCTGGGCTTCTACACGGTCGATCCGGCGAGCGACGTCTATGTGCTCGGCAGCCCGATCTTCGATCGCGCCACGCTCAGGATGGGCAATGGCAAGACGCTCGAGATCGTCGCGAAGAACAATTCGGCGACGAACCTCTACATCCAGTCCGCCACGCTGAACGGCAAAAGCTGGACCAAGCCGTGGTTCCGCCACGCCGACATCGCGAACGGCGCCGTGCTGGAACTGACCATGGGCGCGAAGCCCAACCCGGCCTGGGGCAGCAGCCCGGCCGATGCGCCGCCTTCGCTGAGCCGGCACTGAGGAGTTTGACGATGCGTACCATGATGCTCGCCCTGTTGCTGTCGGGTGCCGCGACCGAGGCACTGGCCCAGCAGGCGCCAGCTGCCCACGCGGATGCGACCTATACCGGCGGTGCGATGATTACCCGCTGGGGCCGCGATGTGACGCCGGAGAATGCCTGGCGCAGCTATCCGCGCCCGCAGCTCGAGCGCGAGAAGTGGCTGAACCTCAATGGCCAGTGGGACTATGCCATCACCGGGGCGGCGGCGCCGATGCCGCAGCCGACCCAGATGGACGGCAAGATCCTGGTGCCCTTCGCCGTCGAATCCCGCCTGTCGGGCGTGGCGCGCAAGGTGCAGCCCGAGGACCGGGTCTGGTATCGCCGCAGCTTCACCGTGCCCGCCGACTGGGCCGGGCAGAATGTGATGCTCAATTTCGGCGCGGTCGATTTCGAGGCGCATGTCTGGGTGAACGGCGCGGTCGTCGGTGCGCACAAGGGCGGGTCGAGCCGCTTCGGCTTCGACATCACTCCGTATCTGAAGCCCGGGGCGAACGAGCTGGTCGTGCAGGTCGCCGACCCGACCAGCGCCGGCAGCCAGCCGCGTGGCAAGCAGCTGCTGAACCCGGACGGCATCTGGTACACGCCGGTCAGCGGCATATGGCAGACCGTATGGCTCGAGCCGGTGCCCGCGCTGCACATCGCCGATGTGCGCGCGACGCCGGACATCGATCGCGGCACGGTGGAAGTCGATGTCGCGCTTTCGGCCTGGGCGAGCGACACCGACGCGGTGCGCCTGAGCGTGCGCTCGCAGGGCAAGACGATCGGCTCGACGATCATCCGCGCCAATCGCCATGCCAGCATCGCCATCCCCGACGCGCATCTGTGGTCGCCCGAGGACCCGTTCCTCTACGACCTGGTTGCCGAGCTGGTGACGGTGCGCGATCCCTATGCCGACCGGAAGGAGCGCGACCGCGCTGCCTATGACTCGCGCTTCACCGTGGGCGAGAGGCAGGCCTATGCCGCCGCGCAGGTGGAAGGCGCCGCGCGCGACATCGCCAAGGCCTATTTCGCGATGCGCAAGGTCTCGGTCGGGCCGGGCAAGGTACATGGCCAGCCGGCGCTGCTGCTCAACAACAGGCCCTATTTCCACAATGGCGTGCTCGACCAGGGCTGGTGGCCGGACGGGCTGCTGACCCCGCCTTCCGAAACCGCGATGCGCTACGACCTGGAGTTTCTGAAGAAGGCGGGCTTCAACATGGTCCGCAAGCACATCAAGGTCGAGCCGGACCGCTATTATTACGACGCCGATCGCATGGGCATGCTGATCTGGCAGGACATGCCCTCGGGCGGCGGCGAGGATCAGTTCCTCGCCGGCACCAGCCAGAGCCAGGCGGTATTGTCGTCCGAAGTGATGGCGCAGCAGCAGTTCGAGCTGTCGCACATGATCGGCGACCTGCGTGCCTTCCCCTCGATCGTCCTGTGGGTCGTCAACAACGAGGGGTGGGGGCAATATGACTCCGCCACGCTCACCAGGTTCGTGCGCGGGATGGACCCGAGCCGGCTGGTCAATTCGGACAGCGGCTGGCTGGACGTGGCGGGCCGCGATTCCGACGTGTTCGACATCCACACCTATGAGGACGTGCCGCACACGCCGGCACGCCATAGCGACCGCGCCATCGTGCTCGGCGAATATGGCGGGGTGGGCTGGCCGATCGAGGGGCATCTGTGGCGCGACGACAAGCGTTGGAGCTACCAGGTCACTACCGATTCCAACGACTATCTCGCCCGCTATCGCCGCAAGTTCGACGAGGTGGTGCGGCAGGCGAAGGAGAATGGCCTGAGCGCGTCGGTCTACACCCAGACGACCGATGTGGAGGGCGAGATCAACGGCTTGCTCACCTATGATCGCGCGGTGGCCAAGGCTCCGGCGGAGGCGTTCGCCCGGATGGCCGCGCCGCTGTGGGACAAGCCGGAGCCGGCGGCGAAGGATGTGCCGCCGCCCAGGAAGCGCAAGCGCGGCTCATAAGGGCGCAAACGCGCAACAGCTGGTCGGGATAACGCCACGACCGCAACCGGATACAATTGACAAATTGATTTTAGTATTCTGATTTTGAAGCGCCTCAAGGGAATACCCAGGGCGCATAACATCGGGCCAGCGCCTGGCCCGAACTTGGAGAGGGAATAGGGGATGACTTTTCGTGCACGCACGCCATTGGCCGGTCGCAACCGGCTGATATGCCAACTGCTTGCATCGGCCAGCATCGCGATCACGATGAGCGGTGTGGCCCATGCCCAGGATGCCGCCCAGTCCGCACAGGACGCAGGGCAGGCACAGCAGGATGCGGGTGCCCAGGGTGGCGACATCATCGTCACCGGCTATCGCGGCTCGATCGAGAAGAGCCTCAACCAGAAGCGCGAGGCCAACGCCTTTGTCGACGTGATCACGGCCGAGGACATCGGCAAGTTCCCGGACAAGAACGTGGCAGACTCGCTGCAGCGCGTGCCGGGCGTCATCATCGATCGTGACGGCGGCGAAGGCAGCCGGGTCAGCATCCGCGGCCTCAGTTCCGACCTGACGCTGACCGAGCTCAACGGCAACTTCATCGCGTCGGCCGACAGCGGGGACCCCTCGCGCTCGTTCAACTATCTGCTGCTGCCCTCGACGCTGATCGGCAGCGTGGAAGTGTACAAGTCGCCTGAAGCGCGCCTCGATGAAGGCGGTGTTGGCGGCGTCATCATCAACCGCACGCGCAAGCCGTTCGACCTGAAGCCCTGGTCGGGCACCGTCTCCGCCGAAGGCACCTATTCGGACGTGACCAAGAAGGTCGAGCCGAACGTCTCCGGCCTGCTCTCCTGGCACAATGAGGACAAGACGCTGGGCTTCCTGGTCGGCGCCACCTACCAGGTGCGCACGAACCGCTCGCTCAGCGCCTCGGGCGACAGCTGGCACTGGTGGACCGACGACAAGGCCACCGATCCGGCGACCGACGTCAACGGCAAGACCTTCGCCAATGATTCCGCCATCGACTATTGGAACAGCGGCAACAACGCCGGCACCACCACGCGCGACGGCAAGCATTACAGCGGCTATTGGGCGCCCCAGTCGGTCAGCGAAACGATTATGGAGCAGAAGCGCAAGCGCCTGGGCATCCAGGCGACGGCGCAGATGAAGCCGTTCGACAATCTCGAGATCACGGCGAACTATTTTCGCTTCCAGCTGAACGGTGACTACACCCGCAGCAGCATCAAGATCCCCGAATGGGGCTATGGCAATTTCTTCACCGGCGCGACGTTCGACAAGAGCGGCACGGTCCTGACCGGCGCGACCTTCGAGGTTCCGCCCGAAGGCACCGGCTGCCGCGTTCCCGGCAACATGTGCACGATGGAAACCCCGGCACCGCAGGACACCTATGTCCGCGAGAAGAGCGTCTCCAACACCTATGAAGTGCGCGGCAACTGGGAACTCGGCCACCTGAACGTTGACTTCGTCTTCGGCAAGACCAAGGCGACCGGTGGCCCGTCGTTCCAGTTCTATGCCCAGGCCAAGCCGCGCAACGGCTCGGTCAACGGCAACTCGCTCAGCGCCTGGAACTTCACCGATCAGTCGATCGCGATGAACTTCTCGCCCAACGTGATCCAGAACATGCTGAACGGCGTGGCGCAGATCGACCTGGGTTCGACGGGTTCGGGATTCACCAACAGCTCGCTCTCCCAGCGTTATGCCCAGGTCGACCTGACCCGGAAGTTCGACTCGCCCTTCTTCGACTCGATCCAGGTCGGCGCGAAGTGGCGCGATGCCGCCATCCACCGCGAGACCGGTCGCTTCGAATGGTATTCGGACGCCGCCAACACCCTGCGCTTCCAGGATACGCCGGGTGGCGCGCTGGCGCTGCCGGAGATCTTCTACCCGAGCTCGCTCGGCAACATCGCCGGCGGGTTCCAGACGAGCGCCTTCCCGGCGATCAACATCCGCAACTATATCGACTATCTGAACAAGACCTATAGCGGCCCGGTCCGCGTTCCCGAGCCGCAGAACGTCTACAACATCGGCGAGCGCATCTGGGCCGGCTATGGCCAGCTGAACTTCAAGACGAGCACGGTTCGCGGCAATATCGGCCTGCGCGTGGTGAATACCAAGCAGGACGGCACCTCGACCGACCGCATCACCTACGAGAACGAGTATTGCGTCAACGGACCGGGTGGCGCGTTCGACCCGAACAAGCCCGTGGGCGCGGACGGCAACTGCTCGGTGATCCCGGAATCGCAGCGCCAGCTCCGCGTGTTCAGCCCGAACTCGGAGAGCAAGACCTACACGGACTTCCTGCCGAGCTTCAACATCTCGTGGGACGTGACGCCGAACCTGCTGCTGCGTGCGGCGGCGTCGAAGGTGATCGCACGGCCGGGCTATGGCGACCTGGCGGGCTCGCGCGGCCTGACCTTCAACTCGGATGCATTCGTGTTCGACCGTGCCCAGTTCGGCGCGCGACCGGGCTGGTTCGGCGATGGCGGCAATTTCGACCTGAAGCCGTTCAACGCCTGGCAGTATGACTTCGGCGTGGAATGGTATTTCCACCGTGGCTCGGTGCTGGGCGCGACCCTGTTCCGCAAGGACGTGAAGGACTTCATCGTGCCGGTCGTGATCGACCTGCCGCAGGAAGTCGCCGGCCAGACGGTCACGGTCCAGCAATATGCGACCCAGGCCAATGGCTCGAGCGCCGTGTCGCAGGGTGTCGAAGTCTATGCCCAGCACACGCTGGACTTCGGCCTCGGCGCGCAGGTGAACTTCACCTACAACGACACCTCGATGGCGGACGTCGCGCTGAACGGGAAGAAGCTTGGTGAATCGCCCCTGGTGGGCAGCGCCAAGACCCAGCTCAATGCGTCGATCTTCTACGAGCACGGCCCGATCCTGGTGCGCGCTTCGTACAATCGCCGCGGCGAGGTGGTGCGCGGGCTGTCGTCCGGCCTGAACGTCTATGACGATCCCTATGAGCAGGTCGACCTCAACGCCGCGGTCGACGTCTTCAAGAACTTCCAGATCACCGGCTCGGTCATCAACCTGACCAAGTCGGAGCAGCGCCAGCACCTGGGCAACGACACGAAGGACCGGTTCATTTCGAACGTCTATTCGGGCCGTCGCTTCTATCTGGGCATGGCATACAAGTTCTGATCATCGAATGAGTCAGCCCCCTGACTCAGGAGGTGGCCCTTTCCCCCCGGGCCACCTCCACCCCCGTTCCGGCGGGGCAGGGGAGAGGACGACAATCATGCAGCCGCCGGGTCCCCTGAGGCCCGGCGGCCCATGACTTCGGGGTGGAGGAATAAGGGGACGGTCGCATGAACAAGATCCGGGCAGGCATCATCGCCGCCGCTGCCACCATGATGACCGCGGGGATCGCCTGGGCGGCGAATCCGATCGTGAAGGGCTGGTACGCCGATCCCGAGATCCGTGTGTTCGGCGGCAAATACTGGATCTACCCGACCTATTCCGACGACTATGGCGCGCCGGACGTGACCAGGCGCTTCACGCCGCACCAGACGG
This sequence comes from Sphingomonas sp. OTU376, assembly GCF_038440415.1. Lineage (NCBI taxonomy): Bacteria > Pseudomonadati > Pseudomonadota > Alphaproteobacteria > Sphingomonadales > Sphingomonadaceae > Sphingomonas > Sphingomonas sp. OTU376. The sequence goes on from NZ_JASATQ010000010.1 coordinate 87,745, forward strand.
AGCTGCGCAAGCAGAAGACGGTGCGTCCGTCCTATGTGCAGCAGACCTTCTTCAACGCCTTCTCGTCGCCCGACCTGGTCCACTGGACCAAGCACAGCCACGTCCTCGACGTCGAGAACATCGCCTGGGCGGGCTATGCGATCTGGGCGCCCTCCGTGCTCGAGCACAAGGGGCGCTACTACATGTTCTTCAGCGCCAACGACATCCAGAGCGATGCGGAGGTCGGCGGCATCGGCCTGGCGGTTTCGGACAAGCCGGGCGGACCGTTCAAGGATGCGCTGGGCAAGCCGCTGATCGGCAAGTTCCACAATGGCGCGCAGCCGATCGATCCGTTCGTCTACCGCGACGACGACGGGAAGGTGTACCTCTTCTACGGCGGCTGGAAGCACTGCAATGTGGTGCAGCTGAGCGACGACCTCCGCTCGGTCGTCCCCTTCGCGGACGGCAGCACCTACAGGGAAATCACGCCGCCCGGCTATGTCGAGGGTTCGTTCCTCATCAAGCGCAAGGGCGTCTATTACCTGATGTGGTCGGAAGGCGGCTGGACCGGCCCCGACTATAGCGTCGCCTATGCCACCGGGCCGACCGCGCTCGGGCCGTTCACCCCCAGGGGCAAGATCCTCGAACAGGACTTCAAGATCGCGCGGGGCGCGGGCCATCACTCGGTGGTCAACGTGCCCGGCACCGACGACTGGTACATCGTCTATCACCGCCGCCCGCTGGGCGACGACAAGGGCGAGCATCGCGAGATGGCGATCGACCGGATGGAATTCACCGCGGACGGCTCGATCAAGCCGGTGGTGATGACCAATGAAGGCGTGAAGCCGCGGCCGTTCAAGGCGCGGTAACGGACACGAGCACGTACGAAATCGAGCAGGGGAGTATTGGGATTGTGAGGAAGTTCATCGGCGCGTGCTGCATCTCGGCAATGCTGCTCACCAGTGCGCTCGGCACGACCATGGCGCCGGCAATGGCGCAGACGGCGGAGCCTGCGCTGGTCGACCTGATCAACCCGCTGATGGGCACCGACAGCAGCTATGAGCTGTCCTATGGCAACACCTATCCGGCGGTGGCCGTGCCCTGGGGCATGAACTTCTGGACGCCGGTCACCGGCAAGATGGGCAACGGCTGGGGCTACACCTACAGCGCGCACAAGATCAACGCGATCAAGCAGACCCACCAGCCCAGCCCCTGGATGAACGACTATGCCGCGTTCGGCCTCTTCGCCGAGACCGGCCCGCTCAAGGTCAAGGAAGACGAGCGTGCCTCCTGGTACAGCCACAAGGCAGAGGAAGCGCGGGCCTATGGCTACAAGGTCTATCTCGCCGACTATGACGTGACCGCGGAGGTCACGCCAACCAATCGCGCCGCCAGTTTCCGCTTCACCTTCCCCAAGACGGATGACGCGCACATCCTGATCGACGGCTATGCCGGCGGCTCGATGGTGAAGATCGACGCCGCCAACCGCCGCATCATCGGCTATGTCCGCAACAATCACGGCGGCGTGCCGAGCAACTTCCACAATTACTTCGTCGCCCAGTTCGACAAGGATTTCGAAGTCACCCGCACCTGGGACGACAACGGCCAGGTCTCGGGCGCCAATGCCAGCGAAGGCGATCATGTCGGCGCGGTGGTGAGCTTCAAGACGCGTGCCGGCGAGCAGGTCAACGTCAAGGTCGCCTCGTCCTTCATCAGCCCCGAACAGGCCGCGCTCAACCTCGATCGCGAGCTGGGCAAGGACAGCTTCGACCAGACCCAGGCCAAGGCGCGGGCGGAATGGGAGAAGGAACTCTCCAAGGTCCAGGTGAGCGATCCGAACCTCGACAATCGCCGCACCTTCTACTCGGCGATGTACCGCATGCTGCAGTTCCCGCGCATGTTCCACGAGGTGAATGCCGCCGGAAAGACCGTCCACTACAGCCCCTATGACGGCAAGGTGCACGACGGCTTCCTCTACACCGACAATGGCTTCTGGGACACGTGGCGCGCGGTCTTCCCCTGGTTCGCGCTGATGAACCCGGAGCGCGACAGCGAGATCATGCAGGGGCTGGTCAACACCTACAAGGAATCCGGCTGGCTGCCCGAATGGGCGAGCCCGGGGCACCGCGACGTGATGATCGGCTCCAACTCGGCCAATCTGATCGCCGATGCCTATCTCAACGGCGTGCGCGGCTTCGACGTCGAGACGCTGTACGAGGCGATGGTCAAGAACGCGACCACCTCGGAAGGGCGTCCCCGCGACAAGCGCGGCAACGTCGTCGGCGCGGTCGGCCGCGAGGGCGTCGAATATTACAACAAGCTCGGCTACGTCCCCTATGACGTGGGCATCAACGAGAATGCCGCGCGCACGCTCGAATATGCCACCGCCGACTTCTCGCTCTCCCGGCTCGCCGCCGCGCTGGGCAAGACCGAGGACGCGAAGCAATACGCGGCGCAGGCGCAGAACTATCGCAAGCTGTTCGACCAGGAGAGCGGCTGGATGCGCGGTCGCAACCAGGACGGCAGCTGGTCCAAGCCGTTCAATCCCTACAAATGGGGCGATGCCTTCACCGAGGGCAATTCGCTCCATTACAGCTGGTCGGTGATGCAGGACGTGCAGGGCCTGATCGACCTGATGGGCGGCGACCGGAAGTTCACCGACCGACTGGACTCGATCTTCTCGACCCGCCCGATCTTCGACGACAGCTATTATGGCCAGGTGATCCACGAGATCCGCGAGATGCAGATCGTCAACATGGGCCAGTACGCCCATGGCAACCAGCCGATCCAGCATATGATCTACCTCTATGACTGGGCCGGCCAGCCGTGGAAGGCGCAGGCGCATGTCCGCGACGTGATGAAGAAGCTCTATTCGGCCGCGCCCGACGGCTATCCGGGCGACGAGGACAATGGCCAGACCTCGGCCTGGTACGTCTTCTCGGCGCTGGGCTTCTATCCGGTGACGCCGACGGTGGGGCAATATGCGATCGGCAGCCCGCTGTTCCGCAATGTCCGCCTGACCATGCCGGGCGGCAAGCTGCTCAACATCGAGTCCGCCAACAACGGCGACAAGAATGTCTACATCCAGTCGGTCACTCTGAATGGCAAGGCGCACGACAAGCCCTGGTTCTCCCGCGAGGAGTTGCAGGGCGGCGGCACGCTGCGCTTCGTGATGGGGCCGAACCCGAACACCAAATGGGGCACGGCCAAGTCGAATGCGCCCTTCTCGATGAGCGCACCGGCGGCGCGCTGAACAACAAGAACGGGAGAGGGTGATGAAGCGTCGTGAGGTGATGATGGGGGCAGGCGCGCTGGCGATGTCGGCGGCCCTGTCCGTGCGGGCGCTGGCGGCGGCCGGGCAGGCGGAGGGATTCGTATCGAAGCGGCCGCCGGTCGCTCAACGCGGGTTCGTCAGCAAAGCGGTGGAGGCCGAGATCAAGGCGGTGAAGGCGAAGATCGCCGATCCCGAACTCGCCTGGCTGTTCGAGAATTGCTACCCGAACACGCTGGACACCACGGTGCGGCTCGGCACGGTGGACGGCAAGCCCGATACCTTCGTCATCACCGGCGACATCGACGCGATGTGGCTGCGCGACAGCTCGGCCCAGCTCCAGACCTATGTCCATCTGACGCCCAGGGACGCCGATCTGCGCCGTGTCTTCCAGGGCGCGATCCAGCGCCAGGCGCGCTGCATCCTGATCGATTCCTACGCCAACGCCTTCACCCCGGACCCGACCGCCAAGTCGAACCTGTCGGCGGTGAACGACAGGACCGACATGAAGCCGGGCGTCGCCGAGCGGAAATGGGAGATCGACTCGCTCGCCTATACGATGCGCCTCGCCCACAGCTACTGGACCGCGACGCGCGACAAGACGCCGTTCGACGCGCTCTGGGCGCAGGGCGCGGCGCGGGCGGTGGCGACCTTCCGCGAGCAGCAGCGCAAGGATGGACCCGGCCCGTACCATTTCCAGCGCGTCGATCCCTCGCCGACCGAAACGCTGATGTTCGGCGGCTTCGGCGCGCCGACCCGCAAGGTCGGGCTGATCCATTCGGGCTTCCGCCCCTCGGATGATGCCTGTGTCTTCCCTTTCCTGATCCCGTCGAACCTGTTCGCGGTCTCCGCGCTCAGGATGCTCGCCCAGGTGCACAACGAGGCGCGCGGCGACACCGCGGCGGCGCAGGACGCGCTGGCGCTCGCCGCGGAAGTCCAGGCGGCACTCGACGCGCATGGCAAGATGCCGGACGGGAAGGGCGGCCAGGTCTGGGCCTTCGAAGTCGATGGCTATGGCAATGCCATCTTCATGGACGACGCCAACGTCCCCAGCCTGTCGGGCCTGCCGCTGCTCGGCGCCGCCGACAAGCGCGACCCGCTCTACGTTCGTACCGCTGCGCTCGCCTGGAGCGAACGCAATCCCTATTTCTTCAAGGGCAAGTTCGGCGAAGGGATCGGCGGGCCGCATATCGGCATGGACATGATCTGGCCGATGTCGCTGATCACCCGCGCGCTGATCCACGACGATGACGCGACGGTGGCCCAGTGCCTCAAATGGCTCAAGGCCTCGCATGGCGGCACCGGCTTCATGCACGAGAGCTTCCACAAGGATGATCCCGCCAACTTCACGCGGAGCTGGTTCGCCTGGGCCAATGGCCTGTTCGGCGACCTCATCCTCGACATCGCCCGGCGCAAGCCGGCGCTGCTCGCGCAGAAGCTCTAGGGAAGGGCAGGAACCGCATGATCACCGCAAATCGCCGCCAGCTGCTCGCCGGAGCCGGCACCATCGCGCTTGGCTCCGCGCTTCCGCGTGCCGCCGTCGCCCAGGGCGCCGCGCCCGGCAAACCCAATCTGTTCGTCGGCACCGGTGGGCATGGCCACACCTTCCCGGGTGCCTCGCTGCCCTTCGCCATGGCGCAGTTGAGCCCGGATACCGACAATGCCCGCTGGGATGCCTGTTCGGGCTATCACCGCAGCGACACCTCGATCATGGGCTTCTCGCACACCCATCTATCGGGCACCGGCATCGGCGACATGCTTGACGTGCTGGTGGTGCCGACGCGCGGGCCGCTGCAGCTCGATCCCGGCACGCTCGAGAACCCGGACCTCGGCTATCGCCAGCGCTTCTCGGAGGAAGCGGCCGAGCCCGGCTATTACCGGGTGAAGCTGGAGAGCGGGGTGCTCGCCGAGCTGACGGTGACCGAACGCACCGGCCTGCACCGCTATCATTTCCCTTCAGGCGCCGGGCACATCCTGGTCGACTTCGCGCACATGATCCGCGACGTCTGGGACAAGGGCGTGACGCTCGACAATGCCTCGCTCCAGCTTGACGCGAACGGCATGCTCACCGGCAGCCGCCGCGTGCACCGCTGGGCGAAGGGGCGGATGATCCACTTCGCGATGCAGCTGTCGCGCAAGCCCGACCGCGTCGAGTTCTTCGGCGACGACAACAAGCCGGCGGCCAAGGGCGCCCGGTCGATCGCCGGCAACCGGCTCAAGGTCGCCCTGTTCTTCGACGAGGCGGGCGGCGAGCCGATCCAGATCAAGACGGGCATCTCCGCGGTCGATGTCGCCGGCGCGAAGGCGGCGCTGGCGGGCGAGGCGCCGGGCTGGGACTTTGACGGCGCGGCGAGCAAGGCGCGGCGGCTCTGGGCGAAGGAGCTCGACCGCGTCCGCGTGGCGGGCGGCAGTGCGGACCAGCGCACGATCCTGGCGAGCGCGCTCTATCACTGCTTTCTCGCGCCGACGCTCTTCACCGATCGCGACGGCCGCTATGTCGGGATGGACCAGCAGGTGCATAAGGTGCCGGCGGGCGAGGCCTCGTTCAGCACCTATTCGCTGTGGGACACCTATCGCGCGCTGCATCCGCTGCTCACTTTGGTGCAGCCCGATCGCGCTGCCACCTTCACCCGCGACCTGATCCGCCAGACGCAGCAGAGCCCCTATGGCCCGCCGGTGTGGCAGCTCCAGGGGATCGAGACCGGCTGCATGATCGGCTGGCACTCGGTCTCCGTGCTCGCCGAGGCGCATGCCAAGGGCATCAAGGCCGATTACGCCGCCGCCTGGCCGAACATCCGCCGGCGTGCCTTCGATCGCGACTTCAAGGATAGCGACGGCTCGCTGGGCCGTGGCTACTATTACGACCTCGGCTATATCCCCGCTGACAAGATCTGGGAGTCGGTCAGCCGCACCCAGGAATATGCCTATGACGACTGGGCGATGGCGGTGCTCGCCGACGCCGCGGGCGCGAAGGACGATGCCGCGGCGCTGCGCAAGCGCAGCCTCAACTATCGCAACGTGCTCGATGCCTCGACGCGCTTTGCCCGGCCGAAATTCTCGGACGGGAAGTGGTGGGCGGCCTATGATCCGATCCAGATCGGCCATGATCCCAAGCTGCACCGCGACTATACCGAGGCGAATGGCTGGCAGGCGACCTTCCTCAACCAGCATGACGTGCACGGCCTGATCGCGCATTTCGGCGGCGATGCCGCGTTCGTCGAGAAGCTCGACGCGCTGTTCAACGCGCCCTCGACGCTGCCGGAGAATGCGCCGCCCGACATCTCGGGTCTGGTCGGCCAGTATGCGCACGGCAACGAGCCCAACCACCATGTCGCCTATCTCTACGCCTATGCCGGTGCCCCGGCGAAGACCCAGGCGATGGTGCGCCGCCTGTGCCTCGAGATGTACAGGAACGATCCCGACGGCGAGATCGGCAATGACGATTGCGGCCAGATGAGCGCGTGGTTCGTCTTCTCGGCGCTGGGCTTCTATCCGGTCGATCCGGTCAGCGCGCTCTATGTGTTCGGCTCGCCGCTATTCGACCGCGTCGAGGTCGATCTGGGCGGAGGCAGGACGCTACGCGTGCTCGCCAATGGGAACGGCGCCGACCGCCCGTACATCCAGTCGGTGCGCTGGAACGGCAAGCCCTGGACGAAGAACTGGATCGCCCATGCCGAGCTGGCGAAGGGCGGTGAGCTGGTGTTCGAGATGGGCGACAAGCCGTCCAGCTTCGGCACCGCCAGGGCCGATCGCCCGCCCTCGTTCGGGCGCACCGGTTAGGGCGTATCGCCACTCACTCTTCCGGCGAGCAGCTAAACCAACCGCCGCATCTGGACGTCGGCCAGCCTAGGCGTCGATTCCGTCCATCTCCGCATCGGCGCTGCCCTGCGCCTTCCACAGCGCGCCCGGCTTGGGCAGCAGGAAGTGGCTGAACGGCAGGATCGCGGCACCGACGGCGGGCGCGTCTTCCGACAAGGCGGCGCGGGCGACCGGCGCCACCGCCGGCAGTTGCGGCGCCCGCTCACGCATCAGCGCGTCGGTGCGGGCCGCCAGCGCATCGAGCTGCGCGGTGGGCAGCCGGCCGCCGAGCAGCACGACCGCAGGGTTGATCAGGCAGTTCACCGCATCGAGCGGCACCGTCAGCTGGTGTGCCGCGCGCTCGGTCCAGTCGGCGATGCAATGCTGCACCGATGCCTCCGGCGTCCGGCTGCGGGCGTCGGCCAGGCTGTGCCCCGCCGCCTCGAGGCTGCGGGTCAGGCCGGAGAGCGACACCAGGCTCTGGATCTGCTCGCCGGTCTCGCCCTGCGCGCGCATGAAGCCCAGCTCGCCGCTGCGCCCGTCCGCGCCGCGGATATAGGTGCCGTCGATCACCAGGCCGCCGCCCAGGCCCGAGGACAGCAGGATGTAGAAGAAGCTGTTGTTGCTCTGGCCGTGGCCGAGCTGCATCTCGCCCATCGCGGCGGCGGCGGCGTCGTTCTCGACGAACACCGGCAGATTGAACGGCTCGTCGAACAGCGCGGCGATGTCCGTCTGTTCCCAATCGGCATAGTTGGCCGGGCGCCCCGGCAGGTCGACCAGCCCGAGATCGTCAGGCATCGCCACGCCCAGCCCGACCACCTTGGCCACGTCGACATCCGCCCGGCGCAGCATGTTCTTGATCGAACGGCGATAGAGCGCGCGGACCTGGCCGGGCAGGGCGAAATCGACCTCCTCGGTGGTGCGGGTCAGCGTCTCGCCGGAGAAGTCGACCAGCACGATGGTGATGTGATCGCGGTCGATGTTGACGCCGATCGAGTAGCAGGCGTCGCGCTTCACCACCAAAGCGGTCGGCGGCTGCCCGCGCCCCCCGCGGCGCTGGCCGGCTTCCTCGATCAGCCCGTCCTGGAGCAGGCGCTTGGTGATGTTGGCGATCGCCGGGCCGGTGAGCCCGGTGATCCGCGCCAGCTCGACGCGGGTCAGCGGCCCGAGCACGCGGATCGCGTGCAGGGTCACGCGCTGGTTGTGATCGGCGGCACGTTCGAGATTGGTACCGGAAAGGCGCGGCCTGGCGCGGCGGGCACTGCTTGTCATGCCAAGCTCATCTCCATCACGTGCCCTCATTTCCCTTCGAGCGTTCCTTCCAGCCGCTCGAGCGAAATGCCGCGCGTTTCAGGGAAGTATCGCCATACTATGACAAACTGCACCAGCATTGCACCGGCGAACAGCCAGAAAGGCAAGGCCTGCGTATATTGCGCGACGATCGGGAAGCCGAAAGCGAGAAGCGCGTTCATTCCCCAATGGGTCGCGCTGCCGATCGCCTGGCCGCGGGCGCGCACCGCGGTGGGGAAGATCTCCGACAGATAGACCCAGATCACCGCGCCCTGCGAGACCGCGAAGAACAGGATGAAGGCGATCAGTGCCGGCAGCAGGAACATCTGTCCCTGGCCCAGCGTGTAGATCGTCGCGACGGCGGCGAGCGCCAGCGCCGTGCCGATCGCGCCGATCAGCAGGAGAAGCTTGCGGCCGACCCGGTCGATCACCGCCAGGCCGAGCAGGGTGGCGAGCAGGTTGGCGACGCCGATCGCCACCGCCTGCAGGTCCGCCGACACCGCGCTGAACCCGGCGGCGGCGAAGATATCGCCCAGATAATAGAGGATCGCATTGATGCCCGACAGCTGGTTGAACAGCGCCAGCGCGAACGCGAGCAGGATCGGGCGGCGGTGGAGCGCCCAGCTGAGCCGGGCGGCGCTGCCCGGTATGGCCGCCGCGGTGAACTGGGGGAGGAGCGTTTCGGGATCGCCCATCCGCAGCGTGCGGATCGCGTTGCCCGCCTCGGTGAGGCGGCCGCGCTGCGCCAGCCAGCGCGGGCTGTGCGGGATGCGCAGGAGCAGCAGCAGGAAGAGCAGGGCCGGGGCCGCCGCCACGGCCAGCTTCACGCGCCAGGCGAGCTCACCGTCGATCGCGCGGGCGATCAGGAAGTTGCTCACATAGGCGGCGAGGATGCCGATCACGATGCTGAGCTGGAACAGGCCGACCAGTGCCCCGCGCCGCTCGGCCGGGCTGACCTCGGCGATATAGACCGGCGCCAGCACCGAAGAGCCGCCGATCGCGAGCCCGCCGATGAACCGGAAGGCGACGAGCATCGCCAGGCCGCCCGCCGCCGCCGACCCGATCGCCGAGAGGATATAGGCGCCGGCGATCCAGTAGAGCATCGTGCGGCTGCCGAAGCGGTCGCCCGGTGGTCCCGCGCCCAGTGCCCCCACCAGGGTGCCGACCAGTGCGGCGGACACGGCCGCGCCCAGCTGGGCCGGGCTCAAATGGAAACTGTGCCGCAAGGCGTCGGTAACGCCGGCGATCACCGCCGTGTCGAAACCGAACAACAGGCCGCCCAGGCTGGCGGCGCCCACGGCCGATCGATTGAGCGTGCTCGCTCCCTTATCCATCGCAGACCCCTCTCCGGATCATTGAATTATCTAATTTGAAATATTAATGCAGCGGAAGCGCGTGACAAGAGACTCGTATAGATACGTGCCAAGTTATTGATGGGAGAGGGGAATGCAGTCGCTATCTGGTCCGTGCGCAGCAGCGTGGACGCTCTCGGCGTGACGATTCCCGATGGAAAGTCGACGCTTCGGGCCGGAATCGAGCTAGGCGGAACCAAGTGCGTCTGCACGCTGGCGAGCGGTCCGGACGACATTCGCGACCAGCGCACCGTGCCGACCACCCGGCCGGATGAGACGCTGCCGGCGATCCTCGCGATCCTGCGCGAATGGGATGCGGCGCACGGCTTTGCCGCGCTCGGGATCGCCTCTTTCGGCCCGATCGACATCAATCCGCAATCCGCCACCCATGGCCAGATCCTGGCGACGACCAAGGCGGCATGGCCGGGCACCGACGTGCTCGGCATCCTGTCGGCGCCCTTCGATGTGCCCGTCGGGTTCGATACCGACGTGAACGGTGCGGCGCTCGCCGAGATGGCCTGGGGCTGCGCGCGGGGGATGGACGACTTCGCCTATGTGACCGTGGGCACCGGCGTGGGGGTCGGCCTCGTCGTGCACGGCCTGCCGACGCGCGGCTTCGCGCATAGCGAGCTTGGCCATATCCGGGTGCCGCGGCTGCCCGGCGACGATCTGCCGAGCTTCTGCAGCTTCCACGATGATTGCGTGGAGGGCCTGGCCTCGGGCTCGGCGCTGAAGCTGCGCCTGGGCGGCCGATCGGTCGGCGAAGTGGCGGAGGATGATCCCGTCTGGGCGCCGATCGCCCACACGCTGGCCATGATGTGCCATGCGATCGTCTCTTCCACCGCGCCGCATCGCATCGCGATCGGCGGCGGCGTGGTGACCGGCCAGTCGCATTTGCTCGGCCGGATCGAAGCGGCGCTCCGTGCCAGCCTCAACGGCTATATGACGCTGCCGGACGACGGGCCGTACATCGTGGCGCCTGCGCTGGGCGACAAGGCGGGGCCGCTTGGCGCCATCGCCGTCGCCGACCTCGCGCTTGCGACGGCAGCCGCTGCCAGGTGAGTGGGCCGGGGCGGTCCTCGGTGGCCGCCCGCAAGCTCCCGTCGATAGCCGTTCTGAGCCTGTACTTCGTGTACTTTCGATCTCAGAGCGCCACGCCGAACCCGCGTCCGATCGCCCGGACGCGGCCGATCAGCGGCGAGATCAGGCGGTCCGGGTCGCTGGCGGGCAGGTGGACGCTCTCCGGCAACACGCCCATCGCCTGGCGCATCGTCACCGCGCCCTGGCGCAGCGCGGGTCGGGCGATCAGCCACCAGAGCCGGGCATGCTCGCCGTCCACTTCGATCCGCTCCTGCGGGGTGAGCGGGGTGCGGGCGACATGGTCGGCGTGGAGCGCCGCCAGGATGCGCGACAGCCGGCCCAGCGTCTCCAGGTCGGGGGCCGGGTCGCGCTGCATGAAATAGCGCACGACGAGCGCGGCGTTCGCAGCTGCCTCGTCGCCGAACACCGGCAGATAGCGCTCTGTCAGCACCCGGCCGGCGCTGGCCGCCATCATCTCGGCAAAGCGCTTGGAAGCGCCGCCGGGGTGGCAGCGATAGAGGAGCTGGGCCTCGTCCAGCCGGGCGATCTGTCCGAAGCGGCCGAGCCGGTGATAGAGGTCGAAGTCCTCGGCATAGCGGACCTGGGGGCGCTCGAAGGGATCGAGCAGCCGCGCGGCCTCGGCGCGGAACATGACGGTGGACCAGACCAGCGGGTTCTGGGTGAGCAGCAGCCAGTCGATCATCGCCGGGGTAAGCGGGCGGTCGCCGGGCCAGGGGCTGACAATGCCGTTCTCGAGGAACTCGGCGGCGGCGCCGACCAGCACGGTACCGGGATTGGCGTCGAGATAGCCGACCTGGGTAGCGAAGCGGCCGGGCTTGCAGAGATCGTCCTGGTCGAGCCCCGCGATGTAGCGTCCGCGCGCCGCGGCGAAGCCGATATTGCGGGCGACGACCGGGCCACCATTGGTCTCGGCATGGAGCACGGTGATGCGCGGGTCGGTCAGCGTGGCGAGCAGGGCGCGCGTGTCGTCGGTCGAGCAATCGTCGACGATCACCAGCTCCCAGTCGCTGAAGTCCTGGGCGAGGACGGAGTCGATCGTCGCGCCGATCCAGGCCGCGCCGTTATAGGCGGGCATGACGACCGAGACAGTGGGAGCAGGCAGTCCGTTCACGCGGCGAGGCTCACGCTCTGCCCGAGCAGCTGGTCGACGATGAGTTGGCCGACATCGTTCTGCCACTGCCACAGGCCATTGGCCTTGCCCTTGAAGCTCTTCTCGCCGCCGAGGCGCCCTTCGGGGACGAAGCCGGCGGCGAGGCCGATGCCATAGGCGCCGGGGATCGGCTGGCCCTCGGCATCGGTGACGCGGCAAAGCTGGTCGGCGAGGCGCGGGCGGCCCGGGGCGTGGGCGCTGAGTGCGATGCGCTGGCCCTCGGCATCGAGCAGCGGCAGTGCGTGCGGGCGATAGCCGAGCGCGGCGACGACAACGTCCGCCTCGGCGAGGATGCGGCTGGTCTCCGGGTCGGGACGGGCGATCTGCTGCAGCCGGACGCGCGGATCGGGCGTGCGCCCGCCGATGCGGAGCATGCGCAGGACCAGCTCGCGCGCCTCGAGCCGGAAGCCGGCTAGGCGATAGACGAAGCCGGAAAGCGAACAGATGTCGTCCGGACCGAAATCGGTGAAGCCGTCTTCCCGGGCGGCCTCGGCCGAGGGGTACCAGGGGCGGAGCTCCTCGCGGTGGAGCAGGCTCAGGCTCTCCGCGCCGAACGGGATGTCGGACTTGAGCAGCAGGACGGCGGAGGCGATGGCCGAGGTGGAGGCGCCGATGATCGCGATCCTGGGCGCGCGCTTGCCGGCGATGCGGGTGCGCAGCCGGTCCATGCCGCCGGTGCGCAGCATGTCGTCGCACAGCATAAGCCGCTCGCTGACCAGTTCGCCGAGCGGCGTGTCGGCGACGGGTGCGGCGGCGATGTCGCTGGCCGACTGGTAGCCGCCAGTGGCGATGACGATGTTCTCGGACAGCAGTTCGCGTTCGGCGCCGGTGGCGCGATTGCGAATGCGGGTGCGCCACAGGCCGATGGCGCAGCGGCGGCTGTCGATGACCTCATGGCCGGTCAGCACTTGGCCGCCGGCTTCCGTCACAACAGCGCCGACGCGCTGGCCCATCGCTTCGAGGAACGGGCCGGTGCGGTGCAGCGGCACGCCGAGCTTGCCGATATAAGCGGCGATCTCGCGGGCGGCGGGGTGGTCCATCAGCGCGGCGATGCTCGGCTCGGGATTGTCCTTTACCGCACTGAGGAAGGTCTCGGCGGTGCTGTCCGACGTGATGGCATAGCCCGGCAGCTCGCCGGCGCCGAGGCAATCGCCGCGCTCGACCAGGGCGAGGCCGGCGCCAAGCTCGCGAAGCTTGCCCTTCTTGCTGGCCGAAATGAGGAAGGCCACGCCTGCTGGACCACCGCCGATCAGCACGGTGTTGAGGATGGGCTCGGGCGCGGACGGCACGACGATGCGCGGCTTGCGCAGCGCGGCATGCAATGCGTCGCAGATGGTGGCGACGTCGCTTCCGCTCATCCGGTCGGTGACCGGGAGCGAGAGCATGCGAGCGGAGAGATCGTCGGCGACCGGAGTCGGTCCGGTGATGCAGGCTTCGCGGAAATAGGGCTGCTGGCCGATGTGCGGGCTGAAATAATGGCCGGAGCCGATACCCTGTTCGGCCAGGCTGGCCATGACCGCGGTGCGGTCCGTCCCCGCCGGGAGCAGCATCGGCATGAACTGCGCGACCTGCCTGCGGGCATGGCTGCGCTGGAAGGTGACGATGTCGCCGAGTTGCTCGCGATAGGCGCGGTCGAGCGCTGCGCGGTGCTCGGCCACGGCATCGATCTCGCCCAGCTTGGCGCGGGCCATCAGGCCGAGCAGCTCGGGAAGCTTGGCGTTGATGCCTTCCTGCGTCGCGGTGCGCGGTGCGCCGAAGCCGAAATTCTGCATGCGGCGCAGGATCTGGATGCGGTCCGGATCGGCGCTGTAGATCAGCCCGCCTTCCGCCGTGGCGAAGGTCTTGGTGGCGTGCATCGAGAAGACGCAGGTGAGACGGCTGCCGGTCCCGAAGCCGCGGCCCATGGCGTCGAGGCTGCCGAGCGAGGCGGCGGCATCGACCACCACGCCGACATTGTGGTGTTCGGACAGGGCCTCGTAATAGCCCAGATCGATGCCGGTGCCGAAGGTGTCGTAGGGTATGACTACCGCCACTCCCTCGCCGTGCCGGGCGAGCTCGGCTTCGATGGCGGTTGCTGATGCGGCCCAGTCCTTCGGGTCGCTGTCGACCAGGATCGGGGTGAGCCCCGCCCAGATTGCTGCATGCGCCGTGGCGGCGAAGGTGAAGGCCGGGACCAGGGCGTAACGGCCGGATCTGCCGGCTTTGGCCTCGCGGATCGCCAGCAACAGGCCCAGCGTCGCATTCGAGACTGCCAGGGCCAGTCCCTCGCCGCCGAAGAGCTGGGCCACGGCCCGGCGCTCGAAATCGCGGACGATGGGGCCGCCGTTGCTGAAATAGCCGCTTGCCTCAAGCGCGCGCAGCTCTTCGGCCATTTCACTCAGCCGTGGCGGCTGTGGAGCGATCAGCGGTAGTTTCAGCATAGGTCCCTCATCCCCGATGCGGAACTATGCCTGCACGTCTCCTAAGATTAGGTAAGTCGCTTCAACGCGACCAGCTCACGGTCCAGCGCCTGCAAAAAATTCGAGCGGTCCGCGCTAGAGAAGGGATTCGAACCCCCGACCTGATCGCCGCCCGCACGCAGGTCCGCCATGATCGCGCGGGTGGCAATTGCCGCGCCGATCGAGTTGGCGGTGAAGGGCTTGCCGTTCGGGGAAAGCACCTTCGCGCCTGCCTTCAAAGCGCGATCCGCCAGCAGGATATCGGAGGTGATGACCACCGACCGCGCATCCGCGGCTTCCGCGATCCAGTCATCGGCGGCGTCGAAGCCGTCGCTGACCACCTGGCGGCTGACCAGCGGATGCTGGGGCACGCGCAGCCACGAATTGCTCACGATCACCACCGGCACCTCGTGGCGCCAGGCGACCTTGTAGACCTCGTCCTTCACCGGGCAGGCGTCGGCATCGACGAGGATCCTCACCGGTGCGAGGGACCCCGGGCCGGCGGCGCCTTGCGATAGGGCCGGGGCTGATGCCGCGGCGCGCCCGGGCCACCCGGACCCCCGGCAGGACGGTTCGGACCGTTACGCTGCGGACGGGCACCCTGTGCCGGCGGCGCATCCGACGCCTCGATGCGGACGTCCTCGTCACTCTCGGCGGTGCGCGCCACGGCGGCCATGAACTTGCTCGCCAGCGCGCGCGGGATCTGGAACGCGGTCTCGTTCGGCCCGATGCGGATCGCGCCGACTTCGTTCTTGGTGATGTGCCCGCGACGGCAGATCAGCGGCAGCACCCAGCGCGGATCGGCATTCTGGCGGCGACCGATATCCATGCGGAACCAGGCGACGTCGTCAAAGCCCGGACGATGCTGCCCGGCCTGGCGCTCCTCGCGGCGATCGCCCTGGCTGCTGAGCTCCTCGGGCGCCGGCATCGCGGCACGGTGCGCGCGGACGAGCGCGGCGGCGATCTCGGCGGGCGTGCGCTCGGCGAGGAGGCGCTCGGCGATGGCGGCATCCTCCTCGTCGATCTCGACGGGAGCGAGCAGCGCGGCGATCAGGCGCTCGCGATCCTGGGCGCGGATCGCCTCGGGGCTCGGCACCTCGGTCCACTCGACCGGGATGCGGGCGCCCTTGAGCATCGATTCGACACGGCGGCGGCGCTGATAGGGGACGATGAGCACCGCAGTGCCCTTCTTGCCGGCGCGGCCGGTGCGGCCCGAACGGTGCTGGAGCGTCTCGGCATCGCGCGGCAGCTCGACATGGACCACCAGCGTCAGCGTCGGCAGATCGATGCCGCGCGCGGCGACGTCGGTGGCGACGCAGACCCGGGCGCGCTGGTCGCGCAGCGCCTGCAGGGCGTGGTTGCGCTCGTTCTGCGAGTGCTCGCCCGACAGCGCCACGGCGGAGAAGCCGCGCTCGACCAGCGTGGCGTGGAGGTGGCGGACATTGTCGCGCGTCGCGCAGAACAGGATCGCCGTCTCCGCTTCGTGGAAGCGCAGCAGGTTGATCACCGCATGCTCGATGTCCGACGGGCTGACGGTGACCGCCTGATAGCTGATGTCGCCGTGGCCGCGATCCTCGCCCACGGTCGAGATGCGCAGCGCGTCCTTCTGGTAGCGCTTGGCCAGCGCCACGATCGGCTTGGGCATGGTCGCCGAGAAGAGCAGGGTGCGGCGGGTGTCCGGCGCCCCGTCGAGGATCGCCTCGAGATCGTCGCGGAAGCCCATGTCGAGCATCTCGTCGGCCTCGTCGAGGACGACGGCACGCAGCGCAGTCAGGTCGAGCGCGCCGCGCTCGAGATGGTCGCGCAGACGCCCCGGGGTGCCGACGACGATATGCGCGCCGTAGCTGAGCTGGCGGCGTTCCTTGGCGGCGTCCATGCCGCCGACGCAGGTGGCGATGCGCGCGCCGGTGGGGCCATAGAGCCAGATCAGCTCGCGGCTCACCTGGAGCGCCAGCTCACGGGTGGGGGCGATGATCAGCGCGTGCGGCTCCCGCGTCGGGATGATGCGGCCATCCTCGCCGAGCAGCTCGGGGTGCATGGCGAGGCCGAAGGCCACGGTCTTGCCCGAGCCCGTCTGGGCGGAGACGATGAGGTCGCGGCCGGTGGCTTCCGGTTCGATGACGGCGGCCTGGACGGCGGTGGGCGCGGCATAACCACGCGCTGCGAGCGCTTCGGCGAGAAGCGCAGGGAGATCGGCAAATGACATGAGACCCCGCACATGGGCTCGCAAAGGCCGTATCGCAAGGGAAAAGAGGGTTGATTTGTCTCGACGTGGCTTTGTGTCGTCGCGTGACGGGGGTGCGCAACTTAATGGCGGGATTGCGGGGTTTTTGGTTGCGCTATCATTTCGTCATCCCCGCGAAGGCGGCGATCCGTTGGCGCTGAGCTGGTTGAGACTCGCTCCGGCCAGCCGGAATGGATCCCCGCCTTCGCGGGGAAAAGTGGGGGTGGCGTCGGGTTTTCTTGCTCCCCTCCCTGCAAGGGAGGGGTTGGGGGTGGGTGGCGAGCGTAGCGAGCTCGGCGCGACGGTATGGAAAGAAGAAAAGGCCGGGCATCGAGCCCGGCCTTTTCAAACCCACCCCTAGCCCCTCCCTTGCAGGGAGGGGAATGATTGGGAGGATCTGGTTTAGATCAGCGCCTTCACCGCATCCGCCAGGCTGGTCGTGGGGTGGCCGGTCAGCTTCGACAGCACCCGGCCGTCGTCGAACAGCGCGCCCTGGGCGATCTCGACATCCCAGCCTGCGAGCATCTCGGCGAAGGGGGCGGGGACGCCGGCGCCGGTTAGGGCAGCCGCGTACTCGGCCGGGGCGAGGTTGTGGAAGGGGATGTCGCGGCCGGTCTGGCGCGAGATCTCGGCGGCGAGGTCGGCCAGGGTGAAGGCGGTGTCGCCGGCCAGCTCGTAGATCGTGTTCTCGTGGCCGGTGCCGGTGAGCACGGCGACCGCGGCATCGGCATAGTCCGCGCGGGCGGCCGCGGCGATGCGGCCCTGGCCGGCGGCGCCGATCAGCGCGCCGTGCGCGACCGCGCCCTGCACGCCGGCGGCATAATTCTCGGTGTACCAGCCGTTGCGCAGGAAGGTGTAGGGGATGCCCGAGGCAGCGATCGCCTTTTCGGTGAAGAGATGCTCGCCCGCCAGGCTAAGCCTGCTCGTGTCGGCACGCAGCAGGCTGGTGTAGACGATGCGGCCGACGCCGGCCTGCTTCGCGGCTTCGATCACGGCGGCGTGCTGGGCCTCGCGCTTGCCGACCTCGCTCGACGAGATCAGCAGCAACGTGTCGATGCCGGCAAGGGCGGCGGCGAGGGTCTCGGGCTGGTTATAGTCGAAGGCGCGGGCGGGGACGCCGAGATCGGCGGCCTTTTCGGGGCTGCGGACCAGTGCGACGATCTGGTCGGCGGGCAGTTTTGCCTTGAGCTTCTCGACAGTGAGGCGGCCGAGCTGGCCGGTGGCTCCGGTGATGGCGATGGTCATGTGTCCGTTCCTTCTTGGCGGGTGACGGACATCCAGATATTGGCCTTGCTTACTATTCGTAAGTACATACATTCAGGTAAGTATGGAAAAAAGCCCGGAGCCCTTCTCGACCCGCGTGCGCCGTGGCGCATTGCTCGAGCGCAACTGCCCGTCGCGCGAGGTGCTGAAGCATATCTCCAGCCAATGGGGCGTGCTGATCCTGATCGTGCTGGAAGGCGGCACGCACCGCTTCAGCGAGCTGCGCCGCAAGGTGGACGGGGTGAGCGAGAGGATGCTGGCGCAGACGCTGCAATGGCTGGAAGGCGACGGGCTGGTCGAGCGGATCGCCTATCCGGTGGTGCCGCCGCATGTGGAATACAGCCTTACGCCGATCGGGCGCGAGGCAGCGGGGCATATCCGCGCGCTGGCCGACTGGATCGAAGTGCGGCTGCCGGACATCTGCGACGCGCAGGCGGCGAAGGTGGCGGCGGAGTAGGGGTGTTCATTATCCCCTCCTGGAGGGGGAGGATAAGAGGGACTGCGGCTCCTCGCTTCCCCGGCGTTCGCCGGGGAGCTGCTCGGGCCAGTGCGTGGCTTGTATCAAAGAAAGGGCGCCCGGTTACCCGCCCCCACCCGCAAAAAAATCAGGCCCCCAAGTCGGGGGGGGCCCGGGG
>NZ_JASATQ010000011.1:0-105807 GCF_038440415.1 Sphingomonas sp. OTU376
CTCCCCCGGGGGAACTGCCAGGGAGACTGATTGAGGTTAGGGCTCGAAAGGCGTATCCTGCCGGTCCGAGGGGGAACTCGGCCATGATCCGTCTTTCGCGCTTTCTCGCACTGCTCGCCGCACCGCTGCTGGCCCCGCCTGCCGTCGCCCAGACGAGCGACATGGCCGGCATGCACGCCGGTCACGGCTTCCCCCAGACGCTCACCGATTGGGCGGCCGGCGCCCAGCTCTTCCCCGATCTCGGCAGCTTCCACCGCGATGCGGGTACCAAGGTCCTCGCCGCCCAGGCCTATTTCGACCAGGGCATGCGCCTGCTCTGGGCGTTCAATCATGACGAAGCCGCGCGCAGCTTCGCCAGGGCCGCCGAGGCCGATCCGAAATGCGGCATCTGCTATTGGGGCGTCGCACTGACGCTGGGTCCCAACTACAACATGCCGATGATGGCCGAGGGGCGCGCGCGGGTTGCCTGGGACGCGCTCAAGAAGGCCGAAGCCTTGGCGCCCTCCGCGACCCCGGCGAACCGCGCGCTGATCCTCGCGCTGGCGAAGCGCTACACCGGCCCCCAGCCGGTCGATCCGACGAACAGCGCCCCCCTGCTCGCCGCGTTCGGCGACGCGATGCGCGATGCCGCCAGGGCCTTCCCCAAGGATGACGACATCCTGACCCTGTTCGCCGAAGCGCAGATGAACCGTACGCCGTGGAAGCTGTGGAACGCCGACGGCACCCCGGCCAGGGATACGCCCGAGATCGTGACGACGCTGGAGACGGTGCTCGCCCGCAACCCGCATCATCCCGGCGCCAACCATTATTATATCCACGCCGTCGAGGCCTCGACCGCGCCGGGCAAGGCCATCGACTCCGCCGAACGGCTCAAGGCGATGATGCCAGGCGCCGGCCATGTCGTGCACATGCCCTCGCACATCCTCCAGCGCGTGGGCCGCTACGAGGAATCGGCCGAGGCCAATCGCCTCGCCGATGCCGCGGACAAGGCCTATTACGCGAAGACCGCGGCGATCGATTATTACCCGATGTATTCGGCGCACAATCTCCAGTTCCTCGCCGCCGCCGCATCGATGGAGGGTCGCAGCGCCGAGACGATCAAGGCGCTGCGCGACGTCCGCAAGGTATTCACCGACGATCAGGCCGCCGCGATGCCCGGCATGGATTGGAGCATCGGCTATCTCTACGAGGCGCTGATCCGCTTTGGCCGCTGGGACGAGATGCTGGCCGAGCCCCAGCCCGACGCCCGGTTGCTCGACCTTACCGTCAACTGGCTCTCCGCCCGCACCATCGCATTCGCCGCCACGGGCAAGCGCGAGGAAGCCAGGGCGGAACTGGCAAAGCTCAAGGCGAAGATCGCCGGCGCCCCTGCCGATGCGCTGGCCGGCATGAACATGGCCGCCCCGCTGTTCCGCATCGCCGAGCTGCGCGCGGAAGCGCGGATCGCCTGGGACAGCGGCGACAAGCCGGCTGCGCTCACGGCGCTACGCGAAGCCGTGAAGGTCGAGGATACGCTCTCGTACAACGAGCCTTCGGACGCGTTCTTCCCGAGCCGCCACTTGCTCGGCGCAGCCCTGCTCGGCAGCAACACGCCGGCGGAAGCCGAGGCAGTGTATCGCGAGGACCTCAAGCGCAATCCGCACAACGGCTGGGCGCTGTTCGGCCTCGTCCAGGCATTGAAGGTGCAGGGCAAGGATGCCGGCACGGCGGAAAAGGACTTCGCCGCCGCCTGGGTCCGCGCCGATGTGAAGCTCAGCGCTTCGGCGTTCTGAGCGTCGCAGCGAGCAGGTCCGCCATCACCCGGTGATCCTTGAGCGACGGGTGCCAGTTGCACCCGGTCATTTCGAGCGCTGGCACCTTCACCGGTGTTGCCGCCGTCGCGGCGGCGACGGCGGCAACATCGGCGTAGAAATTCTCGGCGCCCATCAGGAGGACGCGCGCGCCAGGCTGCGCTGCCTGCCGGGCCCTGACGAATGCGATGTATTTGGCCCGGTAGTCCGCCCGAAGCGCCGCGTCATCCGCCCAGGCCTCACCGGCATGGACCGGCGTCGAGAAATCGTTGGTACCGAGGTTGATGACGATCACGCCCGGCCGCCAGCCCTTGTCCGGCGCGGCGGCTCCGGCCTCGCCCGGAATGGCACGCGCATAGAGATAGGGCAGGTTCTCGCCCGGGAACTTGCCGGCATAGTTGCGGACGATGCCGTAGCCCGAATAGGCGATCACCCGGTAGTCCGCGCCCAGCCGCTTCGCCAGGACCGGCCCGAACGCCGCGCTGGTATCGGTCGTATCATGCACCTGCTGCGACTTGCAGTCGCGCGTGGGCGAGGTGTTGCCATAGCCGACGCTGTGCGAATCGCCGATGAACTCGATCTGGTTGCGCAGCGCCGGCGCCGCCATCGGCGTGCCGCTGGTGAAGAAGCCCAGGAAGATGCCACCGCCCGACTGGCTTTCGGTCAGCTTCTCCAGCCGGACCGTGTGCACACCGGGCTTGAGCCCCTTCACCCGCAGCTCGGTCCGCTCAGGCTTGGTCAAGGTCTGGAAGACCTTGCCGTCGATCAGCACGCGATAGAAATCGGTCCTGGTATCGAAGGCCACGGTCACGTCGGTGCCGCGGAAGCGTCCTTCGAAATAGGTTCCCGGCCAGCCGAAGCGCAGCGCCTTCCCCTCGGCCACGGCGCGGCCGCCGATATGCACCGGCAGGCGCTTGCCCTGCTCGGGCGCGGGAACCGAAAGGGCGACGGGCAGCAGCAGCGCGGCGATCTTCATGCCGCCAGCCTAGAGCGCCGGATGCGCCGCGTCAGCCCCCGTGCTCGCCTCGCGCATGCAGCATGCGAAACCTGCATTCGTGCATGCATCCGCCGTGCGCTAGCGAGCGGGCGACATCGCCCGAGAGGATGCCCATGACTTCGCGTATCGCCCATCCCGGACTTGCCGCCAAGGTCACCAGCGCCGAGCAGGCCGCCAGCTTCATCGACGATCACATGACCGTCGGCATGAGCGGTTTCACCGGATCGGGTTATCCCAAGGCGGTGCCGATGGCGCTGGCGAAGCGGATCGCCGACGAGCGCAAGGCAGGGCGCAACCTGCGGGTGAAGGTGTGGACCGGCGCCTCGACCGGCCCCGAGCTCGACGGCGCGCTCGCCGCGGCTGACGGCATCGAGCTGCGCCTGCCCTATAACTCCGATCCCACCGCGCGCGAGCGGATCAACAAGGGCGAGATGGAATATCTCGACATGCATTTGAGCCAGGTCGCACCGATGGCCTGGGAAGGTTTTCTCGGCCCGCTCGACATCGCGGTGATCGAAGTCGCCGGCATCAATGCCGATGGCTCGCTGATCCCCTCCTCCTCCGTCGGCAACAACAAGACCTGGCTCGATCGTGCCCATGCCGTGATCCTCGAGGTCAACAGCTGGCAGAACCCCGCGCTCGATGGGATGCACGACATCTATTACGGCACGGCGCTGCCGCCCAACCGCGTGCCGATCCCGCTGGTCCGCCCCGACGATCGCTTCGGCCAGCCGAGCTTCCGCTGCGATCCGGACAAGGTGATCGCCGTAGTCGAGACCGATGCGCCCGATCGCAACCTGCCCTTCGCCAAGCCAGACGAATGCGCGATGGCGATCGCCGGCCACATCATCGAGTTCTTCAAGCACGAAGTCGGCAAGGGCCGACTGCCCCCGAACCTGCTGCCGATCCAGTCGGGCGTAGGCAACATCGCCAATGCGGTGCTCACCGGGCTGCTCGATTCACCCTTCACCGACATGACTGCCTATACCGAAGTGCTGCAGGACGGGATGCTCGACCTGCTCGCCTCGGGCAAGCTGCGCATGGCGTCGTGCACCGCCTTCTCGCTCAGCCCGGATGCCGCGGCGCGGCTCAATGCAGAGATGGCGCAGTTCCGCGATCGCATCATCCTGCGCCCGCAGGAGATGAGCAACCATCCCGAGCTCGTCCGCCGCCTGGGCTGCCTCGCGATGAACGGGCTGATCGAGGCCGACATCTATGGCAACGTCAACTCGACCCATATCATGGGCTCGCGCATCCAGAACGGCATCGGCGGCTCGGGCGATTTCGCGCGCAACGCCTATCTCTCGATCTTCATGACCGGCTCCACCGCCAAGAACGGAAAGATCTCCACGATCGTGCCACATGTCAGTCATGTCGATCATATCGCCCAGGACGTGCAGGTGATCGTCACCGAACAGGGCCTGGCCGATCTGCGCGGCCTCGCCCCGCGCCGCCGCGCCGAGCTGGTGATCGAGAAATGCGCGCATCCCGACTATCGCCCGATGCTCCGCGATTACTATGACCGCGCGCTCAAGGGCAGCTACGGGTTGCAGACGCCGATGCTCTGCGGCGAGGCGCTGTCCTGGCATCAACGGTTCATCGATACCGGCACGATGAAGCTCTGATCTCGCTTGGACGCGGGCGCGGGCCATGCTCTAACCCGCGCTCATGAACGCCCCGCTCCGCACCGGCCTCGCCGCGCTCGCCCTGTCGCTCACCTTCGCGCCGGCATGGGCGCAGACCAGTCCGGATGCCGGCAGCGCATCACAGGGCGAACCGGTGCCGCCGCCCTGGTTCGAAGCGCCGCTGGTCGGCACCGGCGGCGAAGGACACACTTTCCCCGGCGCGGTCGCGCCCTTCGGCATGATCCAGCTCAGCCCGGACACCGATACCGGCTGCAAGATCCGCGAATGCTATGCGCACGCCGCCGGCTATCGCTACGAAGACCCGACGATCCAGGGCTTCTCGCTGACCCATTTCTCGGGCGCCGGCCATTCGGACCTGGGCGACTTCCTGATGATGCCGGTCGCGGGCGACACGGTGCCGCTCGAGCCGGGCGACCCCAAGCAGCCGGGATCGGGCTATCGTTCGCGCTTCAGCCACAGCCGCGAGATGGCGCGGCCGGGCCTTTATTCGGTGGTGCTCGACGATTCGGGCATCGGCGCCCGGCTGACCGCGGGCACCCGCGTCGGCGTCCAGCAATATGTCTTCCCCAAGGGCAAGGCCGCGCATCTGGTGCTCGATCTGCGCAGCTCGCTCTACAATTATCCGGGCAAGACGCTCTGGTCGTCGATCCGCATCCGCGCGGACGGCACGATCACCGGCTCGCGCGAGACCCGCGGCTGGGCGCCGGCGCGCAAGCTGTTCTTCGCGATCCGTCCTTCGGCGCCGCTGACCGGCCATGCCTTCCTGAACAAGGAGGAGAAGGTCGAATATAAGGGCTTTCAGGGCCCGAGCCGCGGCGCGGACGATGCTGCCCAGCTCGCCGGCCGCGCGCTGGTGGCGCAGCTCGACTTCGGCATGCTCGACCAGCCGCTCGAAGTGAAGGTCGCGATCTCCTCGGTCGACGAGGACGGCGCGATCGCCAATCTGGAGAGCGAACCGGGCGACTTCCGGGAAATCTCGAACAAGACGACCGCCGACTGGGACAAGGCGCTGGGTGCGATCCCCGTCCAGGGCTCACCAGCGATGGTGAAGACCTTCTACGCAGCGCTCTATCACACGATGATCGCCCCCAGCGTCTTCTCCGACGCCGACGGCCGCTGGCGCGGGCCGGACGATCAGGTCCATGCCGCCAAGGGCTTCACCTTCCACTCCACCTTCTCGCTCTGGGATACGTTCCGCGCCGAGCATCCGCTGCTGCTTCTTACGCAGGGCGAGCAGAAGAACGCCGATTTCGTCAATTCGCTGATCGCCAGCCAGCAGGTCAGCCCCTTCGGCATCCTGCCGGTCTGGCAATTCCATGGCCGCGAGACCTGGACGATGATCGGCTATCATGCCGTCCCGGTGATCGCCGATGCCTATCTCAAGGGCATCAAGGGCTTCGATCCGAACGCCGCGCTCGACGCGATGGTGAAGAGCGCCACCTACGGCCCCTATGGCGGCCTCGATCAGTATATGAAGCTCGGCTACGTCCCGATCGACAAGGAGCCGGAAGCGGCCTCCAAGACAGTCGAATATGCCTATGACGACTGGACCATCGCTCGCATGGCGAGCGCAATGGGCAAGGCCGACATCGCCGCGACCTTCGAGAAGCGCGCGGGCAACTGGCGCAACAGCTTCGACGCGAAGACCGGGTTCCTGCGCGCCCGCAAGTCGGACGGCAGCTACCGCATCCCCTTCGACCCCACGGCGATCAACTATGGATCGGACTATACCGAGGGCAATGCGTGGCAATATTCCTGGTTCGTGCCCCAGGACCAGGCCGGCATGTTCAAGCTGCTCGGCAACGACGCCGCGGTGGTGAAGAAGCTAGATGCGATGTTCGACTTCGACAATTCGAAGATCGACTACAGCCATGCCGAGGACATTGCCGGGCTTATCGGCCAGTATATCCACGGTAACGAGCCGAGCCATCACGTGGCCTATCTCTACAGCTATGCCGGCCAGCCCTGGCGCACCCAGGAGCGGCTGAAGCAGATTGTCGAGAGCCAGTACAAGCCGACGCCGGACGGCCTGTCGGGCAATGACGATCTCGGCCAGATGTCGGCCTGGCTCGTCTTCACCGCGCTCGGCTTCTATCCGGTCGCACCGGGCTCAAATCAGTATGTGATCGGCCGCCCCTTCCTCGATCGCGCCGCGCTCAACCTGCCGAACGGCAAGCGCTTCACCGTGGTTGCCGAGGGCCTGTCGGATGCCAACAAATATGTCGGCAAGGTCACGCTCAACGGCAAGCCGCTGGCCCGCGGCTATCTGACCCATGGCGAGATCGTCGCCGGCGGCGAGCTGAAGTTCACCATGTCCGCCACTCCCAACAAAAGCTGGGCGACCGGCAAGGCCGCCCGCCCCTATTCGATGAGCACCGCCACCCGCTGAGCCACCCCATCCGAGATCGCCCTATAATGAGTGGGTATGCCCGTTCGAGCGGGTACTCTCGGATGGGTGAAGATGAACTCGAAGTCCTCCCAAGCGCTTGACCGGCTGATGCGCGTCGTGCCGGCAGCGCTTGCCGGTTCGGTCGTCCTGATGATGGTCGCGCGCGGCACGAGCATGTTCGTGCAGGGCGAACTCGACCAGTTCATCGCCTATGCGGTCGAGATGCTGGCCGGCAGCGTCGCCCTGGCGATCCTGGTCTTCGCCACGCCGCGCAACAACGAAGGCCTGGAGCAGCGCCGCCTCGCCGCGGTCGAAGCCGAGGCGGAGCGCCGCCGCGTCCAGCGCCTGCTCCAGATGACCGACATGCTGCAGAGCGCCAATGGCTATGCCGACGCCAATGCCGTGCTGCGCGCCACGGTCGAGACCCTGCTCGCCGGCTTTTGCGGCGCGCTCTACATCTTCAACAATTCGCGCGACCGGCTCGAGCTGTCGACGAGCTGGAACTGGCCGGAGGACGAGCGGCTACTCAAGACGCTCTCGCCCTCGCTCTGCTGGGCACTCAAGCGTGGCAAGGCGCATATCAACGGCAACGGCCCCGGCATGCTCCGCTGCGAGCATCATGCGTCGGGCCTGACGGTGCTCGAAGTGCCGATGATGGCCCATGGCGAGATCCAGGGCATGCTCAAGGTCGCCACCAGCGCGGAGGACGCCACGGCGCGCCTCGCCGAGATCCGCCCGCTCGCCGAAGCGGTCGCCGACGCGATGTCGCTCGCCGTCTCCAATATCGCGCTGCGCGAGAAGCTGCGCACCCAGGCGCTGCGCGATCCCCTGACCGGGCTCTACAATCGCCGCTACATGGAAGATGCCCTGGAACGCTATGCCAGCCTTGCCGAGCGCAGCGGCACGCCGCTTTCGGCGATCATGATCGACCTCGATCATTTCAAGAAGCTCAACGACGAGCACGGCCATGCGATGGGCGACGCCGTGCTGCGCGCGGTCGCCGGCGCGATCATCGGCGCACTGCGCCCCTCCGATGTCGCCTGCCGCTATGGCGGCGAGGAGCTGGTGGTGATCCTGCCCGAATGCGACCATGCCGATGCGATGCAGATCGGCGAGATGCTGCGCACCCGCATCGAGGCGCTGTCCGCGATCCACGATGCCAGGATCTCGGCTTCGTTCGGTGTCGCCTCGATCCCCGAGACCACCCGCACCGCCGGCGACCTGCTCACCATGGCCGATGCGGCGCTCTATCAGGCCAAGGAGAATGGCCGGAACCAGGTCGCCTCGGCCCATCGCAAGGACCTGCCGCCGATCGCGATCGCGGCGGAATAGCCGCTAGGGCGCCCCGATCGTCCCGCGCAGGAAACCGCTCACCCGCCGGGCCCATTCGGCATCGTGCAGGTTGCTGACCTCGCCGTGGCTCAGCCCCGGCACCAGCCACAGCCCCTTGCGATGCGGCGCCGCCTCGAACAGCGCGCGGGTTTCCGTCGGCGGCGTGTAGCGGTCCGACGCCCCGCCGATCACCAGCACCGGCGCGGTGAAATCGCGGATCGTCGCGATCGGCGCGATGCGCCCGGGCCAGACGCCGTAGCGCGGCAGCGACTGGAAACTGAGCAGCGGCTCGGCGATCGTGCCGCCCACCGGCGTCAGCACCGAAGCCATGCGGTTGTAGATGGCGTGGCGGATGTCCGGGAACACGGCGACCAGCACCAGCGCGTCGGCCGGCACCGGACCGTCGCGGCCGATCAGCGCCGCCGCCCCGCCCAGCGAGACGCCGATCACCGCCACCTTGCCGCGATGCTGCCGCGCCTTCAGCCAGTCGAACGCGGCGCGTGCGTCCAGCCCCTCGTCGAGGCCATAGCTGTGATCGGTGATCGTCGATGCGCCATGCCCGCGCAGGTCGATCGCCAGCGCCGCATAGCCCTGCGCGACCAGCGCCTCGGCCATCGGCGCGGTCTGGTTGCGCGAGGCGCCGACGCCGTGGAGCAGCAGCACCGCCGGCGCGTTCGCCGTTCGGCCCGGCCAATAGGTGCCGGCGATCGCGACGCCGTCTCGTGCCGTCAGCTTCACCTGCTCGGCCGGCGCCGCTGCCGGCGTCACCACCGATGCATGGCCGGCGGCGATCTTGGAGGCGAGGAACCAGCTTGCGGCAAGCACAAGGGCCGGCAGCAGCGCCGCCGATCCCATCGCCAGCCTGATGCCCCGCCCCCGCGGCATCCTAGCCGTCGCCGACGCGCTCGATATCGGCGCCCACGGCCTGCAGCTTCTCCTCGAGCCGCTCATAGCCGCGGTCGAGATGATAGACGCGATTGACCTGGGTCTCGCCCTCGGCGGCCAGGCCGGCAAGGATCAGGCTCATCGAGGCCCGCAGGTCGGTTGCCATCACCTGGGCACCGACCAGCCTGGTCGGCCCGTGCACCACGGCGGTGCGGCCGCGCACGTCGATATGCGCGCCCATGCGGGCGAGCTCGGGCACGTGCATGTAGCGGTTCTCGAAGATCGTCTCGGTGAACACGCTGGCGCCCTCGGCAACCAGCTGCATCGCCATGAACTGCGCCTGCATGTCGGTCGCGAAGCCCGGGAAGGGCGCGGTCGACAGCGTCAGCGGCTTGAGCGGGCCATTGGCCGCGACGCGGATGCCGCCCTTGGTCTCCTCGACCGTGACGCCGGCCTGCACGAGTGCATCGAGAGTCGCGCGCATGTCGTTCGCCTCGGCGCCGACCAGCTCGACGTCACCGCCGGTGATCGCGGCGGCGCACGCATAGCTGCCGGCCTCGATCCGGTCGGGCATCACCGCATAGGTCGCCCCGTGCAGACGATCGACGCCTTCGATCTCCAGCCGCTCGGTGCCGATGCCGCTGATCTGCGCGCCCATCGCGACGAGCAGGTTGCACAGGTCGACGATCTCCGGCTCGCGCGCCGCGTTGTCGAGCACGGTGGTACCCTTGCAGGTCACCGCCGCCATCAGCGCATTCTCGGTCGCGCCGACCGAAACCACCGGGAAGCTGAAGCGCCCGCCCTTGAGTCGCCCGCCCGGCGCGCTTGCCTTCACATAGCCGGCAGCGATCTCGATCTCGGCGCCCATCGCCTCGAGCGCCTTCAGGTGCAGGTCGATCGGGCGGTTGCCGATCGCGCAGCCGCCGGGCAGCGAGACGGTCGCCTCGCCGGCACGGCCGAGCAGCGGACCCAGCACCAGGATCGAAGCGCGCATCTTCCGCACGATGTCATAGGGCGCGACCGTCGAGGTCAGCTTGCCCGCGCGCACCGTCATCACCCGCCCGAAATCGGTCGGCCGCGTGCCCTCGATCGCCGTCGAGGCGCCCAGCTCGTTGAGCAGGTGGCCGAAGCTGTCGACGTCGGCCAGGCGGGGCAGGTTGCGCAGCGTCAGCGGCTCGTCGGTGAGCAGCGCGCAGGGCATCAGCGTGAGCGCGGCGTTCTTGGCGCCGGAGACGGGAATCTTGCCGGAGAGGCGATTGCCGCCACGAATGAGAATACGGTCCATGCCGGGCTTCTAGTCGCTCGCCCGCTGCACGCAAGTCTGAGGGGGCGCTCCGCTCGGGTGAAGGCGTTTTTTGCGCCCTTGATCGATTTTAATGCATTGATTCAATTGCACTGCTTTGCATCGGCGCGTGGGGGGAAGCCATCGCGTGTCCGGCAGTTGTTTTGCGGAAAAGCTGAGCGAGCTGATCGATCTGACCGAGATCGAGCAGAATGCGCTCGAAAAACTGGAGGAACGCCAGCGGCATGTGCGTCGCGGGGCGGTGCTCCAGCGTGAGAATGAGGGCTGCAGCGAGCTCTACATCCTGCGCAAGGGCCTGATGATGAGCTATGTGCTGCTCGACGACGGCAGCCGCCAGATCCTGCGCTTCATGTTCCCGGGGGACATGCTCGGCGTCTCCAGCGCCGTCTATCAGGAAGCCCCCGAGACACTCGCCGCGCTTTCGGACTGCGTCGTATGCCCGTTCGATCGCGGCGTGCTGTCGGATCTGATGCTCGCCCATCCCCGCCTCTCGGCGATGGTGTTCGTCTATTCGCAGATCGAGCGGGTGGCGCTCACCGACCGGCTCGCCGCGCTCGGCCGCACCAGCGCCAAGGCGCGCGTCGCCGCCCTGCTGCTCGAGCTGCGCAATCGCCTGCGCGCCACCGACAAGAGCCTGGCCAATGTCTTCTCGCTGGGACTGACGCAGGAGGAAGTGGGGGACGCCACCGGGTTGACCGCCGTGCACGTCAACCGGATGCTGCGCCAGCTCGAGGAGGAGCATTTGATCGCGCGCGAAGGCGGTCGCGTCACCTTGCTCGACGAACGCGCGCTCGCCCGCGCCGCCAATTACGTCAATCGCTATGAAGGGCTCGATCTCAGCTGGCTCCCCAGGGCGCGCTGAGCGGCATCCATCGATTCTCGGAAAAAGTCGGGCCGGACGTCAGCGGTGACAAGTCGCGCCGTCCGGCCCTGCGTTCCCGCCCAAAACCCCCCGGTTCCCAGGAACTAAGGGCCTTTTACCGATTCGCCCCGAAGCTGTGTCGCCCGGA
Source organism: Sphingomonas sp. OTU376 (assembly GCF_038440415.1). Lineage (NCBI taxonomy): Bacteria > Pseudomonadati > Pseudomonadota > Alphaproteobacteria > Sphingomonadales > Sphingomonadaceae > Sphingomonas > Sphingomonas sp. OTU376. The sequence continues at coordinate 11,353 of NZ_JASATQ010000011.1, forward strand.
AAAACGCCTACGCGGACAAGCCCTTAGGCGGGGGTGTAACGATCAAAGGGCCCGTCATCACGGGTCCAGCGGGCGATCATACGCCGTTCCCCGGCGGAGGCCGGGATCCAGTATCAACCAACGGTCGACGGCGCCGGAGACTCTCGAACTGCACTGCGGCTGGGCCCCGGCCTTCGCCGGGGAACTCCAATCACGCGAAAAGTCAGGAAAGGATCAGGCCTTTTCCAGCGTGCACTGGAGCGGGTGCTGATTCTGCCGGGCGAACTCGATCACCTGGCTCACCTTGGTCTCGGCGACTTCATAGCTGAACACCCCGCACACGCCCACGCCGCGCTGGTGGACGTGGAGCATCACCCGAGTCGCCTCTTCCATGTCCATCCGGAAGAAGCGCTGCAGGCACAGCACGACGAACTCCATCGGCGTGTAATCGTCGTTGAGCATCAGCACCCGATAGGGCGTCGGCTTCTTGGTGCGCGTGCGAGTACGCGTGGCGAGGCCGATCGAGGGGTTGTTGCCCCGATCGTCGTCATTGCCGTCCTCGGCCATGCGCAGCGGCATGTTGGTGTCGAATGTCACGGGATCTGTCACGCCGCGGAAAATATGGGCTCGCGTCCCCAAGGGCAAGGCCACGCCGCACGCGTAAACCCTGATTGAGAACAGCCGGGTGCTTTTCGCAAAAGGAAAGGGCGGCCCTTCCCGAAGGAAAGGCCGCCCTGATCCTGTGTCTTCCGGCGCCGATTTGTCCGGCTTGCGCCGGTTGGCGGGAAGCGCCGGCTTACGCCGCGGTCTTCACCTTCTCGGCGGCGACGGCAACGCGGTTCGACAGCGGCTGGGCCGCGTCGCTGGCGAGCTTGATCAGCGCCTCGGTGTTCTTCGAAGCCTCGGCGACGTACGAGTCGAACGCGCCGCGGAAATAGTCGCTCTGCAGCTTGAAGAAGTCGGCCGGCGTCTTGGCCGACGAGAAGCTCTTCAGCGCGGCAGTCGCGCTTTCGAAGCTCTTGCGGCTATACTCGGCGGCGTCCTGGCCAAGGCCTTCGAAGCCCTTGGCGGCGATGCGGCCCGACTCGACGAGTGCCTCGACATTGCCCTTGGCGAAGTCATTGGCTTCCTCGACCAGCTTGGTCGACTTCTCGACAGCGGCCTTGGTGCGGTCGTTCCACTCGGCGAACAGAGCCTGGGCCTTGCCGGTGGCGTTCTCGATGGTGGTCATCACTTTTTCCTTCACTGCCGGCGCGGCGACCGTCTCTTCGACGATCTCCACGGCGGTGGTTGCGGTTTCCGTGACGGCCTCGACGATCGGCTCGACCACGGCTTCAACAGTTTCAGTCACTTCCTGCGTTGCGTCCGCAAGGACCGGTGCCGGCTCGGCGACGGGGGCTTTCACGATCGTCTCGACGATCGGTTTGGCAACCTTCTCCTGCACGGGCGTCTCAGCCTTGGGCGCAGCAACCTTCGCCGGCGCGGCCTTGGCGCGCGCCGCAGGCTTCGGAGCGGCTGGCTTGCCGGTCTTCGGTCCCTTGGTGGCCATGATATGCCTTCCCTAAAAGCTATTGCTGCGATGCAACATGTAGGCTTTTCCGGCAGGCATTGCAAGCATTATTGTGCAGTGCACAAAAATACACAAAGCGTTAAAATTAGATGATAAATCAGCGCGTACGCACGTAGCTGCCGGGCGCATCTTCCAGCGCCGGAAGCTTCCCCTTGCCGGGCACGCGAGCGCCCTTTGGCGGCACCTTTTCCGAATCGATTGCTGCAAGCCATTCGATCCAGTCGGGCCACCAGCTCCCCTTAGTCTCTTTTGCGCCCGCAAAGAACTCCGCGAGCGTCTCAACCTTGTCCGAATTGGTCCAATACTGGTATTTTTGCGCCGAAGGGGGGTTCACCACCCCCGCGATATGGCCGGAGCCCGCCAGCACGAACTTGAGCGGCCCCTTGAAGTAATGGGTCATCTTCCAGACGCTCTGCGCCGGCGCGATATGGTCCTCGCGCCCGGCCTGGACATAGGTCGGCGTCAGCACCTTTGAGAGGTCGAGCGGCGTCCCGTTGATCGTCAGCGCGCCGGGCTGGACCAGCTTGTTGTCGCGGTACAGGTCGGTCAGGTAGCTCATGTGCCAGCGTGCCGGCAGGTTGGTCACGTCCGAGTTCCAGTGGAGCAGGTCGAACGGGGCATAGTCCTTGCCCATCAGGTAGTTGTTGGTGACGTAGTTCCAGATCAGGTCGCGGCCGCGCAGCAGGTTGAACGTCGCCGCCATGTAGCGCCCGTCGAGAAAGCCGTCGGCGCTCAGGTTGCGGATCATCGCCAGCTGGTCGTCATCGACGAACATGCCGAGCTCGCCGGCCTCGGAGAAATCGACCTGCGCGGTGAAGAAGGTCGCGCTCGCCACCTTCCTTGCCTCGCCCCGCGCGTGCAGCACCGCCAGGGTCGCCGCGAGCGTGGTGCCGGCGACGCAATAGCCGATCGTGTGCACGCCCTCGACGCCGAGCAGATCGCGGACCGTGTCGATCGCGTCGATCTGCCCGCCTTCGACGAAATCGTCCCACACCACGTCCTTCATCGTGGCATCGGCGGACTTCCACGAGACGACGAACACGGTCAGCCCCTGCTCCACCGCCCAGCGGATGAAGCTCTTCTCGGGGTTGAGATCGAGGATGTAGAAGCGGTTGATCCAGGGCGGGAAGATCAGCAGCGGGGTGGCGTAGACCTGCTTGGCGCCCTCGGCCGGCGCATACTGGATCAGCTCGTAGAGCGGCGTGCGCTTGACCACCTTGCCCGGCGTCATCGCCAGGTTGCGGCCCAGCTCATAGGCGCCTTCCGCCGTCTGGGTCATCTGGCCCTTGGCCATGTCGCCCATCATGTTGGACAGGCCCTTGAGCAGACTCTCGCCCTTGGTCTCGACGATCTTCTCGAGCACTTCGGGATTGGTCGCCGGGAAGTTGGTCGGGCTCAGCGCATCGATGAATCCCCTGGTCGCGAAGCGCACCTGCTCCTTCTGTTTCGAATCCATCCCCTCCATCGCGTCGATGCCACGCAGCATGTGATCGGCGATCACGAAATAGCTCTGGCGCAGGAAGTCGAACACCGGCTCCTCGCGCCATTGCGGCGCCTTGAAGCGCTTGTCGCGCGCCTGCTCGGGCGATTCCTCGAAAGGCTCGGCATGGCTCGGGTCGAGGAAGCGCTGCCACAGCTTCATCGTGTCCGCCCAGAAATCGGTGCTCGCCTTCACCGCCGCCGTCGGATCGAGCAGCGCGCCGAACGGCGGCGCCGCCGGCATGTGCTCCACCCAGTCGAAGCCGTGTTCCAGCATCATCTGCTGGGCCCGGCCCAGCACCCAGGTCCAGTGCTGCAGGTCTTCCAGGTCGGGAATCGGCGGGGTCGTCGTCTCGGCCATGCGCATCCTCTTCAAGCGCTGCTTTAGCGCACCACATCCAACTCGTCATTCCCGCAGACGCGAACATGGCGTAGGGAACCCGAACGGTACAGCGTCGTGCCGCGCTCCAACCCCTGAGAGATGAGGAAATGTCCGAAGAATTCTACCGCATGAAGCGCCTGCCCCCGTATGTCATCGCCGAAGTGAATGCGATGCGGGCAGCGGCGCGTGCGGCGGGAGAGGACATCATCGATCTCGGCATGGGCAACCCGGACCTGCCGCCGCCGCCACACGTGATCGAGAAGCTGGTCGAAGTCGCGCAGAAGCCCGATGCGCACGGCTATTCCCAGTCGCGCGGCATTCCCGGCCTGCGCCGGGCCCAGGCGAATTACTACGCCCGCCGCTTCGGGGTCGAGATCGACCCCGAGACCGAAGTCGTGGTGACCATGGGCTCGAAGGAGGGCCTGGCCAGCCTCGCCACCGCGATCACCGCGCCGGGCGACGTCGTGCTGGCACCCAACCCCAGCTACCCGATCCACACCTTCGGCTTCATCCTCGCCGGCGCGACGATCCGCGCGGTGCCGACCACGCCGGACGAGCATTATTTCGAGAGCCTCGAGCGCGCGATCGCCTTCACCGTGCCGCGCCCCTCGATCCTGGTGGTCAACTATCCGTCGAACCCGACGGCGGAGACGGTCGGCCTCGCCTTCTACGAGCGGCTCGTCGCTTGGGCGCGCGAGAACAAGGTGTGGATCCTTTCCGACCTCGCCTATTCCGAGCTCTATTTCGACGGCAAGCCTACTGTCTCGATCCTGCAGGTCAAGGGCGCCAAGGACGTGGCAATCGAGTTCACCTCGCTCTCCAAGACCTATTCGATGGCCGGCTGGCGCATGGGATTCGCGGTGGGCAACAAGAAGCTGATCGCGGCGATGACCCGAGTGAAGTCGTACCTCGACTACGGTGCCTTCACGCCGATCCAGGCCGCTGCCTGCGCAGCGCTCAACGGCCCGCAGGACATCGTCGAGGCGAACCGCCAGCTCTACCACAAGCGCCGCGACGTGCTGGTCGAGAGCTTCGGCCGCGCCGGCTGGGATATCCCCAGCCCGCCCGCCTCGATGTTTGCCTGGGCACCGCTGCCCCCGGCGCTGGCGCATCTCGGCAGCCTCGAATTCTCCAAGCAGCTGCTCACCCATGCCAAGGTCGCGGTCGCGCCCGGCGTCGGGTACGGCGAGAATGGCGAGGGCTTTGTGCGCATCGCGATGGTCGAGAACGAGCAGCGCCTGCGCCAGGCGGCGCGCAACGTGAAGCAGTATCTGAAGTCGATGGGCGTCAACACCCCGGCAAAGGCAGGCTGAGCCCAGCCAGTGCTGCATATCGACCTGCTCTATTCGCTGGCCGGGATCCTGGTCGGCCTGCTTGTCGGGCTGACCGGGGTTGGCGGCGGATCGCTGATGACGCCTTTGCTTGTCCTCGCCTTCGGCTTCCACCCGGCCACCGCGGTCGGCACCGACCTGCTCTATGCCTCGGGCACCAAGGCGGTTGGCACCGCCGTCCATGGCTGGCGCGGCTCGGTCGATTGGCGAGTGGTCCGCCGGCTGGCGACCGGTAGCGTACCCGCGACGATCCTCACCTTGCTCTATCTCGCCGCCGCCCACCGCGACGCCAAGGATACCGGGCACCTGATCTCCGTCATTCTCGGCGCCACGCTGGTATTCACCGCAGTTGCAGTGCTGTTCCGTGTCCAGATCGTCCGCGCCGCGGGCCGGCGCTTCGCCAAGCTCGACGAGCAGGTGGTGGCGGCGCTCACCGTGCTGCTCGGCGTGGTACTTGGCGTGCTGGTCTCGCTCACCTCGGTCGGCGCCGGCGCGCTGGGGATGACCGCCCTGCTCGTCCTCTATCCCGGCTCGCCGGTCGCCCGGCTGGTTGGCTCGGACATAGCGCACGCCGTGCCGCTCACCTTCATCGCCGGGCTCGGCCACTGGTCGATGGGCTCGGTCGATCTGAACCTGCTGGTGGCGCTGCTGCTCGGCTCGATCCCCGGCATCGTCGTCGGCAGCCTTATCGCGACCCGCGTGTCCGACCGGGTGCTCACGCCGATCCTGGCGACGGTGCTGGCGATCGTCGGCGTCAAGCTGCTGACCTAGCCTTCCCTCCTGTTCCCCGGAAGCCGGGGCCCAGGGCCTCAGGCGACACGGAAGCGAAATCCTGCCCCCGGCCTTCGCCGGGGAACCGCCCAGGTTGACGCGCCGCCCACACCGCGCCAACCCACCGCCATGCGCCCAGGCTTCCAATTCTCCACCCGCTTCCGTGTCCGCTATTCCGAGATCGACGGGCAGAAGATCGTCTTCAACTCGCGCTATCTCGAATATGCCGACGTCACCCTCGGCGAATTCTGGCGCTGGGCGGACCTGGGCGATATCGGCCCCGACTGGCTCGACGCCGAGTTCAACGTCGTCAGAGCGCGCGTGGATTACCGCAAGCCCTTCGTCTTCGACGACATGGTGGAAGGCTTCGCCCGCGTCGAGCGCATCGGCACCTCGAGCATGACGATGCGCATCGAACTCTGCCACGCCAGTACCGGCGAGCTGCACACCGAGATCGAGATGGTCAGCGTCCATGTCGACCTGGAAACGCGCAAGTCGAAGCCGATCCCGGATGGCGTCCGCGCCCGGCTGGAGGCGTTGGGCGGTTAACCTTCAGTCCTTCCCCGCCAGGGGGAGGATAAGAGATTTACTCCGCCGCCTTCACCTCGGCCAGTTCCTCGTCGCGCACAACGTCCTCGGGCAGCGCCCAGAGCAGGTCGCCCTTGCCCAGCGCGCGCCCGTCATGGCTCAGCACCTGCACCGGCCGGATCGGGCGGCTGTCGCGGGCATCGACCAGCACTGGATAGGCCGGGGTGCCGGTCTCCCAGCGCTCGCCCCATTGCCTGAGCGCGATCATCGCCGGCAGCAGCGCATAGCCTTTGTCGGTCAGGCGATATTCGATCTTGCGGCGATCGTCGGCGCAGGGCTCGCGGACCAGGATTCCCTTGTCGACCAGACGCGCCAGCCGATTGGCGAGGATGTTGCGCGCGATGCCCAGCTCGGACTGGAATTCCTCGAAATGGTGAAGCCCGTTGAACGAGCCGCGCAGGATCAGGAACGACCAGCGCTCGCCCATCGCTTCCAGTGCCGCCGGAAGGCTGCAGTCATTCGCCAGCTGGCGCAGGGACTCTCGAATGGCACCACCCATGACTTGTCACCCTATCGCAATTTATGACGCTACGGAATGCCGTAACTTCTTGCATTGCAGCAATAGTTTCTCGTTGCAACTTACCTTTGTGTCAATTAGATATTGAGTCGCAACACCCGTTGCAGTGTGATTCGACCCCAGGAGGTTTCCATGACCCGCTTCTTCGCCGCAGCGGCCGCGGCCACGCTGGCCCTCGTCCCCGCCGCCGGCATCGCGCAGGGTGCCCCGAACGGCTATTACGCCGCCACTCCGGTGAGCGCGCCGGCCAAGGCCAGCCTCGTCACCCGCTCGACCCTCTGGAAGTGCAATGGCGGCACCTGCACCGCCGCCAAGGCCAATGCCCGCGACGGCATCGTCTGCGAGCTCGTCGCCCGTGAAGTCGGCAAGCTTTCGGCCTTCCGCGCCAATGGCACCGATTTCGACGCTGCCAGCCTCGAGAAGTGCAACGCCAAGGCGCACTGAGCCTATGGCGCCGGCGCCACACCAGTTCGGCTAAAGTGATTGAGCGCGGTCCGAAATTCCCGGATCGCGCTCAATTTCATTGCAAAGCAGCAGCGCAGCGCCCCATTTAGATATCGTGCTGCGTCAATATGAACTTGTAGACCGGGTCCTCAGCTACGACCCCGATGCCGATGAAGCTATGCTCAACCGGGCCTATGTCTTCTCGGTGAATGCGCACGGCACCCAGAAGCGCGCCTCGGGCGACCCCTATTTCAGCCACCCGATCGAAGTGGCCGGCATCCTCACCGACCTGCACCTCGATGACGAGACGATCGTCACGGCGATCCTGCACGACACGGTGGAAGACACGGTTGCCACGCCCGAGGACATCCAGCGCCTGTTCGGCGACAATGTCGCGCGCATGGTCGATGGCGTCACCAAGCTCTCCAAGATCGAGGCGCAGACCGAGAGCGAACGCGCCGCCGAGAATCTGCGGAAATTCCTGCTCGCCATGTCGGACGATGTCCGCGTGCTGCTCGTCAAGCTGGCCGACCGGCTGCACAACATGCGCACGCTGGTCCACATCAAGAACCCGGACAAGCGCAAGCGCATCGCCCGCGAGACGATGGAGATCTACGCGCCGCTCGCCGAGCGGATCGGCATGTACGAGTTCATGAAGGAGATGCAGACGCTCGCCTTCCGGGAGATCGAGCCCGAAGCCTATGAATCGATCTCCAAGCGGCTCGACAGCCTCAAGGTCGAGGGCGAGGACCGGATCGCCAAGATCTCCTCGGGCCTGAAACTGCTCCTCTCGCGCGGCGGCATCGATGCCGAGATCACCGGCCGAGAGAAGCATCCCTATTCGATCTGGAAGAAGATGTCGGAGCGGCACGTGTCGCTCGAACAGCTTTCGGACATCATGGCCTTCCGCGCGATCGTCGATACCGAAGAGGAATGCTATCGCGCGCTTGGCGTGATCCACCGCCGCTGGCCGATGGTGCCGGGCCGGTTCAAGGATTACATCTCCACGCCGAAGCGCAACGGCTATCGCTCGCTGCACACCACGATCATGCATGCTGGCGACACGCGCATCGAAATCCAGATCCGCACGCGCGACATGCATGCCCAGGCCGAGTACGGCCTCGCCGCCCACTGGGCCTACAAGACCAGCAATGTCCGTCCGGATACCCAGGTCAGCTGGATCAAGGACCTGATCGAAATCCTCGAGCATGCCGACAGCCCCGAAGAACTGCTCGAGCATACCCGGATGGCGATGTACCAGGACCGGATCTTCGCCTTCACGCCGAAGGGCGAGCTTATCCAGTTGCCCAAGGGCGCGACGCCGATCGACTTCGCCTATGCGGTGCACTCGAACCTGGGCGACCAGGCGGTGGGCGCCAAGATCAATGGCCGCGTCGTGCCGCTGCGCACCGAGATCGAGCAGGGCGACCAGGTCCAGATCCTCCGCTCCAAGGCGCAGGAGCCGCAGGCCAACTGGCTCAACTTCGCGATCACCGGCAAGGCGCGCGCGGCGATCCGTCGCCATATCCGCCTGAAGGAGCGCGAGGAGACGATCGCGCTCGGCCGCAAGCTCTATGACGAGATCGTCGAGCGCCTGCCGACGCCGCCGGGCGAAAGCGCGATCCCCGATGCGCTCAAGCGCCTCAAGGTCCAGGACGAGGCGACGCTGATGGAAGCGATCGCGCGCCGCCAGTTCACCGATTTCCAGGTGATGGAAGCGCTGATGCCCGGCTCGACCGAGGGCGAGGACGAGCATGACCTGCCGCCGCAGCAGCACGCGATCGAGATCAAGGGCCTCACGCCCGGCGTGGCCTTCCATTTCTCGCCCGATTGCCGCCCGGTGCCTGGCGACCGCATCGTCGGCATCCGCCGCCCCGGCGAGCCGATCGAGGTCCACCGTATCGATTGCCCGAGCCTGGCCGACACGATCGAGGAAGACTGGGTCGATCTGACCTGGGGCGACAAGGCCGAGGGCGGCATCGCTCAGATCGAGATCACGCTCAAGAACGAGCCCGGCGCGCTCGGCGCGGTCGCCACGCTGATCGGCCAGCAAAAGGCGAACATCCTCGGCCTGCGCATGGATAATCGCGACACCACGTTCCACACCAACACGATGGACCTGGAAGTGCGCAACGCCGCGCATCTGATGCGCCTGCTCGCGGCGCTCCGCGCAGCCGATGTGGTGAGCTCGGCCGAGCGGAGCTAGGCCGGGTTCCGCCCTGCGCACCTGCCGCAGAGCCCCGGCACCTCGACCACGCTGCGCACGTCGCGCATCCCCGCCTCAGTCGCCCCCGCCTCCAGCCGCGCGAACAGTTCGGGACACGCCACCGCGTGCACCGTCCCGCAGCCGCGACACCAGAACAGCATCGCTGGCGCCGGACCGGCCGGCACATAGCCGCCCGCGACCAGCACCTTGCACGCCTCGCCCGCGTCGATCAGCCGCTTGAGCGCGCGATAGACCTGACTCGGCGGCACCACTTCGCCCGTGTCGAGCAGCATTTCGACCAGCTCGAGCCCGGTCAGCGGCCGCGGGTAGCGCAGCTCGAGCAGCCGCAGCACCCGCTCGTGGAGGAAGCCGGCGCCGCGCTTCCTACCCGCCATGCGGCCGCCCGCCATGGCGCCGCCGCCAGTTGCCGACATGCGCGGCGACCAGGCTGATGCTCCCCGCCATCGTCGCCAGCGTCTCGTATCGCCCGCCCTCCAGCAGCAACGCGCCGACAGCCAGCAGGGCCAGCCCGATCGTGCCGGCGAGGACCGGCCACAACGCCCGGTGTTGACGGAAGCCGAAGAACAATGCCGATCCCGAAGCCGGCACGGCAAAGGCGAGCAGCCACAGATGCAGGCTCTCGGGGAGCGCGAGCACGCGCGACAATGCCGGCAGCACCGCCAGCAGCAGCGGCAGCCCGGCGCAATGGATCAGGCACAGGATCGACGCACTCGCCGCCGCCCGCTCGAACCAGTCGAGCCGCGACACGCCCCTCTCCCGCGGTACGCAACGCATGGGAATCTCCCTGCACGGCACCGCCGCCGCGAACCCGTCACGGCGGCGGCACGGCGGCTCAGAAGGTGGCGACGCGCAGCACGAAGCGGACGGTGCGCCCCGGCATCACCACATCTTCCTTGTTGAAGGCCGATGCGTTGCGGATCACGTCGTTGGTCAGGTTCTGGCCCACGATCGCCAGCTCGATCCCGGGCTGGCTCTTGAACGGCCGCACCGCCAGATTGGCGCTGAGGTTGTTGTAGCCGTCGGTCGGGGTGTCGAAGACGCCGAACTTGTCCTGTTCGCCGACATGCATCCACAGGAAGCCGGCATCGAACCGGTCGCTCTTCCAGTTGAGCCCGCCACCGATCCGGTAAGGCGGGATGCGCGGGACATTGTTGCCGTCGTCGAGCTTGGCCCGGGTATAATCGCCCAGCACATGTGCCTCGAGCCCGCCGGCCGCAGTCTTGAACAGCTGGTAGCGCAGGTCGCCCTCCAGCCCCCAGAAATGCGCGCCCTGCTGGCCGTAGTTGAGCTCCTTCAGCTCCTCGCTGTCGCCGACCACGCACGCGCCGTCATCGTCGCAGGTCCGCCCGGTCAGGTCGCCATAGATGTAGTTGTGGAACCAGGTGCCATAGACGCTGCCTTCGAAGCGGAACGGCCCGGAGTTCACGCGGATCGTGCCTTCGAGCGAATTGGCCCGCTCGATCTTGAGCGCGGGGTCGCCCGTCTCGAAAGTCTGCGGCCCGTCATGCCCGCCGCGCGCGAACAGCTCGGTCAGCGCCGGCGCGCGGCCCGTGCTCGAGAAGGTCACGCCCAGCTTCACTGCCGGCGTCACTTCGAGCAGCGCGCCGATCGCCCCGCTCAACGGCGTATAGTCGCGCTTGGTGAACACGTCCGATGCCGGCGTGCCCTCGATATGGACATTCTCCACCCGCCCGCTCGCCTGGATGTGCAGCACACCGCTCAGCGGGATCTCGGTGAACAGATAGGCCGCTTCGCTCTGCGACGTCGCCGGCGACAAATACGAGCTGTCCGCGCCGATCGCCGAGAAGTCGCGGTGGCCCACCTGGATGCCGAGCGCGGTCTTGGAGAGGAAGCCCATCTGGCCGAGCAGCAGCTCGGCGCGGCTGTCGAACTCCTTGTTCTTGAAGGTCGTGTTGACCGAGCCGTCCGGGTTCTTCTCCTGGTGCTGGTAATCGCCATAGCTGGCATCGACGTCGAGCGACTTGAGCAGACCGTCGCCCAGCGCGAACGACGAGCGGCCGATCACCTTGGTCTGGCGCATGTCGATCCAGGCGGTGTCGGCTGGGATGCCGTATTCGCTGTCGTAGTGGATCACCGCGGCGCCGATATGGCTGCCCTTGTCCGGCCCGAAGAACACCGAACCACCCAGCGACCCGCCCCAGCCGCGCACGAAGCTGTTCTCCTGCGTGCCGAGCGGCGTCTCATAGTCGCCGGCATGCCGATAGAAACCGTCGGCGTGCAGCGCGAGGTCGCCGGCCTTGGCATCGACGAGGCCCGCCGTCTGCCAGGTATCGGCATTGGTCGCATAGCTGCCGCTCAGCTCGCCCGACAGGTCCTTGGTCGGCAGCTCGGTCGGCACGCGGTTGTTGAGCACATTGACCACGCCGCCGATCGCCTGGCTGCCATAGCGCAGCGTCGCGGCACCGCGCACAACCTCGATGCGCTGCGCCGAGAGCGGATCGATCGGCACGCCGTGATCGGGGCCGATATCGGAGACGTCGGAAGCGCTGCTGCCATCCTCGAGCATGCGCACGCGCGTCGCGTCCATGCCGCGGATGATCGGCCGGCTCGCGCCCGAGGCAAAGCCGGTGCCGGCGATCCCGGGCACCTGGCTCAGCGCATCGGCGATATTGCCGCCGCCGGTCTGGACGATCGTGTCGCGATCGACCGTGGCGACGATCGTCGGCGTCTGCGAGCCCAGCGGCGATCCGGTGACGATGATCGTGTTGCTGTCAGGCTTGGGCGGCGAGGCAGGCGCGTCCTGCGCGGAAGCGACGGCCGGGATCAGGGCAGCGGAAGCCGCGCCCAGCAGGAAGAGATAACGCATGTAGACAAACTCCAAGGACCTTGGCGTCGGGCGCGCATCAGCGGCCCGGCGGGGTGCGAGGGCATGCTCTGCCCTTCGCGACTATGTGGGTTCAGGCCTTGGAGCGGAGGGGCGGCGCGCGACTGCGCCAGGCATGCGATTGCTGGCGCAGCGCCAGCGCGAGCAGCAGGGTGACGGCAAACCAGGCGGCAAGCGCCGCCGGCGGCTGGAAGGCGATCGGCGCGGGCAGCAGATAGGCGCCGCCATGCGCGATTTCCTGGCAGATCGGGCAATTGTCCGGCGTATCGGCCGGCGCCTGCCCACCCTTCTCGACGCGGGTCCCGCCCAGCTGCTGGACGGACAGCGCAAGCGAAACGCCAGCTTGCCCGAAATGCCGATGGGTCTGGGTGACGAAGCTCTGCCAGCCAAAGGCGAACAGCGTAAGCAGCAGCATCGCCGCCCAGAGCGCGCGCAGGCCGGCAAGCCGACCTCCGCCACGCGCCCAGGCGCTCCGCTGATACCGCAAGCTCATATCGCCAACACGACCATAGCGCGCCGCCGCACATGCCGCAGCGCAAAAATCACCGTTATGTTGTACTATTACATTGGTCAAGCCCATTGCCCGTCATCCGCCGGCCCGGCGCCCTTGATTCCGGCGCTTGCAATGTAGGATTTTGACTAAGAACATAATGGGAACATCGATTCGCAACCAAAGGAGATCGCGATGTCCCTGCCTTCCTTCCCCACCACTCCGACCACGATCACCACACCGATCGTCATCAAGGGCGACCTCGGCGGCCCCGCGGCGCTGGACGCCGGCAACGTCAAGATTACGTCGACGCAGGATGGGCCGGCGCTGAAACTGGGCGACCTGAGCGACCCGGCTCCGGAGTATCGGCTGAACCTCCGGCTCCATAACCTCAATCTCACCGGCCCGGACCGCAGCACGACGACCAGCTCGGTCGGCATCGCCGTCAACGACACCGCCGATGTCTATGTCCAGGACGGCCTGGTCTCGAGCTATGACTACGCCCTGAAAACCACCGGTGGCCTGATCAGCGACTTTTACGGCCTGACGCTTCGCGACAGCGGCTTCGGCTTCCACCTGAGCGAAACGGCCAGCTTCGCGCCCAACAGCCTGGGCTTTTTCGGGCTCCGCGCGATCAACAATGATCGCGGCGGCTATTCGCACGCCAATCCGAACGGCATCGTCAACTTCTTCAATTCCGAGATCGAAGGCAACAACCAGCTCGGAACCGACAGCGACGGGATCAAGGTCACCGAACATGACGATGCCGGCAACATCAACTATTTCGGCTCGCACTTCGAAGCCAATCCCGGCCAGTACAACCTCTACTACAACGGCGCCGACACCACGAAGAACCTGCTGATGGCAGGGTGCCAGGTCGTCGCCGGCGCCGCCCGGCAGGTGCATGTCGAGCGCGGCCGCGCCACCCTGATCGCATCCCGCATCGCCACCGGCGGAAAGCTCGGCACCTATTTCGGTGCCAACGCTTCGGGCACGCTGATCGACGTCGAGGGCGATATCAACGGCACGCTGTCCGGCGTGATCTGCATCCGCTCGGGCCGCCTCGGCTTCGGCATCAACCCGACACCGAGCGATCCCTGCATCAATATCCAGTCCGCCAGCATCGTCGCGGCATCGAACATCGCGGCGAACTTCCGATCGGATGTCGTCCAGCTCCGTTTCGAAAGGGCGAACGGCACCCGGGTCGGCTATTTCCAGACCTCGGCCACCGGCGATCATTATCTCACCAACGACAATGCGGCCGGCGGCATCGCCCTGGGCGGCCATGGCGTGACGCTGCTCTTCGTCGGTCGCGGCGGCGGCAATGCGATCGAGCCCGGTGCGGATAATACCGTCACCAACGGCTCCGGGCCGCTGCGCTGGTCGACCATCTATGCCGCCAGCGGCACCATCTCCACCTCCGACGCCAATGCCAAGGAGCAGATCCGCGACCTCGACGCGGCGGAGCGCGCGGCCGCCATCCGCTGCAAGGCGCTGGTCCGCGCCTACAAGTTCCGGGACGCCGTCGCCGACAAGGGCGACGATGCCCGGTGGCATTTCGGCGTCATCGCGCAGGAGGTGCGGGACGCCTTTGCCCAGGAAGGGCTGGACGCCCACGCCTATGGCCTCTTCTGCCACGACACATGGGCGGATCAGCCGGAGCTTCTGGACGATGACGACAACGTCCTGAGGCCCTTCGTGCCGGGCGGGGAGCGCTACAGCCTGCGCTACGAGGAGTTGCTGACCTTCATGCTCGCCGCGCTGTAACGCAGGTAAAAAAGGGGGTGCGCACGGGCTTGGGAACCGTGCGCACCCCCGACCCGCTCCGACCAAGGAAAGCGGGCCTTTTCCCGAGGGGGAACTCTAGTTGGCGGCCCTGGTCGCCTGATCCATCAGCGCCTTGGCGGTCTTGATGCCGTCGGCCTCGCTGGTCTTGCCCTGCTGGATCTCGTCGGCGATCTCGAGCACGCGGCCGGCGATCACCGTGCCGTGATCGGCTTCCTCGGTGATGCGGATGCCCTTTTTCGTCGCGGCGATCCGGTCCCATTCACTGCGGATCGCTGCCCAATAGCCCTTGGTCGCCGCCCAGTAATCGTCCGCCGCCTTCACATCGAAGTCGCTGAACCTGGTGTAGCTGTTGAGGACATATTCCTGGACGACCGGCGTGGTGGCGCCGTCCATCTTCAGATTGTCCTGCCAGTGGATCCAGCCGGCCGGCGAGACGGCATGGCGGTTGACGCCCAGATAGCGGTCATAGACCGGCCCGCGCACCGCGTCGCGCCGGGCAAGCGGGCGCCAGGTCTCGTTCGACACCCAGCGGCGCTGGCCGCCAACCGCAACCCACTTGCCCCAGCCGCCATAGCGCGGCGAGTCATCCACCTGGTAGACGGTCTGCGACCAGGCGCCCTTGCGCTCGGCGGCGGGCACGTCGGTCCAGGTCCAGGCGTCGCGGTCCGAATAGACCAGCACCTTCGCCGGCTCATACTGCCAGTCCTGGCGCCAGTGCTTGATCACCATCTTCTTGCCCTCGCCCATGTCGACGACGAGCAGGTGCTGGAGGCGGATGGTCTTGCCATTGTCCTCGATCACCCGGACGACTTCGTTGCCGCCCGACACCTTAACCGGGATCGGGGTGTAGTCGGCACGCCAGGAGGTGCTCTCCTGCATGTCGAACTTCACCTTGTAGGTGCCGGCCATCGCCAGGATGTCGGCGCGGTCCGCCTCGAAGGCGGGCTTTGCCACCGGAGCGGCGCCGGTGGTCTGGGCCAGCGCCGGCATCGGCGCGAGCAGCGAAAGGGCAATCGGGAGCAGCAGCTTCATGATCTTGGTCCTCAGAAGCGGGGTTAGAAACGATAGCTGATCGAGACCGAGCCGTTGCGGCCCGGCTGGGTATAGGCGTCGCGCACCGTGGAGTTCGCAGCCAGGCCGCGAATGTCCTGCCACAGCCAGTATTTGCGGTCGGTCAGGTTGAACACGCCGCCGCGCAGCGTCACGTCGTTGGTCACGCGAACATAGGCGGTGAGGTCTAGCGTGACGAAGTCGGTGCCGGTGAAGCAGCCCGGCGCCGTGCCGGTGTAGCAGCTCGATCCGCGCGTCCGGGCGATCTCCTTCTGCCCGCCATAGGTCGCCATCAGCCGGCCGCCGAAGCGCCGGTCGGCCGCGTCATAGCCGATGCCGCCCACCACCTTGAGCGGATCGACCGACTGGAGCGGCAGCTTCGCGCCATTGGTGCCGATCGTGTCGCCATGGGCATAGGACAGCGCCAGCGTCGCGGTCACGCCCTGCACCGGGCGCACTTCGGTGCGCGCCTCGAAGCCGCGGATCTTCACCCCGCCCAGGTTGCGCCACTGGTAGATCCAGGGATTGGCCGGCGACGGGAACGGGCGGCCGGTCGTTTCCACCTGGTCGATGAAGTCGTGATAGCGGGCGTAGAAGCCGGTCAGGTCGAACGAAACGAAGTCGTTGAAATAGCGGAAGCCGCCTTCGAAGCTCTCGCTGGTCTCGGGCTTCAGGTTCGGGTTCGAGATGCTGGTGTAGCCGACCGGCGGATTGGCGAAGAAGTTGTTCACCTGGCTGGGCTCGGGCGCCTTGAAGCCCTGGGTATAGTTGGCGAACAGCCGCACGCCTTCGGTCAGCTTGATCACCGCGCCCACCTTGGGCGAAACGCGCGATCCGTCCTGGCCCGATGCGACGAAGGTCGGCAGCAGCGGATCCTTCTCGGGCGTCAGCTTGTACGCATCGAAGCGCAGAGCGGGATAGAGCGTCAGCGGCCCGAAGGTGACTTCCGCAGCGGCGACCAGGCCGGCGAGCATATAGTCGGTCTCGGGGAAGGCACGGGTCGGGAAGGTCTCGCCCGCGGGCGGCGTCACGCCGTCGCGCAGGCCCTTCTGGTTGGTCCAGCTGATATCGCCGGCCAGCGTCAGCTTGGCGTGCAGCCCGCCCTCGGCGCCGAAGCCGAGGCGCACTTCGCCCGAGGCGCCATAGACGCGGTTCTCGAAGGTGTTGAGGCGCTCGCGATCGGCGACGGGGCTGCGGTCCTCGTCGGTGAACTGACGATCCTTGCTGTTCTGCCAATAGCCGCTGAGGCGCGCGAACTCGAGCGTGCCTTCGCCGTTCCAGGTCCAGTCGCCGGCGATGCGGCCGCGCTTACTGGTGTCGCGCGCCTGCAGCAGGTCGATGGTGGTGCCGGTGGCCGGCAGCGGCGTAAGCCCGGTCAGCACATTGGTGGCGAGCCGGCTGTCGACATATTCGCCGGTGATCCGGAAGCGGTTGTGTGCGTCGGGCTCATAGACGAGCCGGCCGAGCGCCGCATTGGAGTGGCCGTCCTGCGGATTGGGCTCGGTGCGGGCCGTGCCGATGCCGCCGGTAGTGCCCTTGTTGTCGAGCTCGTGATAGTCACGGCGGGTATAGGCGACCATCGCGGACAGGTCGCCGAAGCGGCCGGCGATCACGCCGGTCTCGGAGAATTCATCGTCCGCCGAGCTATAGGCGGCGCGCGCCAGCCCGCCGACCTTCTTGTCGCCCTGCAGGAAGTCCGCGGGGTCGCTGGTGGTGAAGCTCACCGCGCCAGCCAGGCCATCGCTGCCGTACAGCGCCGATGCCGGGCCACGCAGGATCTCGACCGACTTGACCAGGCCGAGGTCGACATAGTCGCCGCGCCCGGTGGATTGCGCGCCAAAGGCGAAGCCATCGGGCACGCGCACGCCGTCCACCTGGATCAGCACGCGGTTGCCGCCGATGCCGCGGATGACGAAGCCTTCATTGCCCGCGCGGCCGGTGGTGCCCTGGGCCGCGCCGAAGCGGGTCGGGCCGCGCGGCACGCTGATGCCGGGCTCGTAGCGGACCAGGTCCTTGATGTCGGTGGTCAGCTCGTCGGCCATCTTGCGCTCGTCGATCACGGTGACCGTGGCGGGCACTTCCTTGACGTCGGCCGGGATACGCGTGGCAGTGACGGTGATCGTCGAGTCCTGCTGCTCGGCGTCCTTCTTGTCCTGCGCCTGCGCCGGCAATGCCGCCGCCAACGCCCAAAGACTGACCCCAAGCGCGATATGCCGCCCCATGCCCGTAAACCCCTTTATGCTAATGCAAGTGATTCTCAATCGCGTGTTCGTTAGGCGCGGGGGCAAAGAGCGTCAACCCCGTAACGAGGTCGCCGGGTGAAAGGCCTGTCCTACAGGGCCTTGTTCCGCTAATGTTCTTACAGCCTCAGGGCCGCTCTTTGACTCAGTGGATCCCAAGCGCAGCACTGCGCGAACGCCCGGAAATGCGCGGGTTCCGCCACGGGCGCGATGGAGCCGCGCAACCTTTCGCGGTTGGATGCGTCTGCTGGCGCAACCGCGCCGCTCTCGCGGACGATATCGTTTCCGGCTTCCGCCGAAGGACGACTCGCGCAACGGATGCAAACATCCGTGTCCACAAGCCTGTGCAACGGGCCGCTCGACGTCGGCCCGTCGCAGCGTTAGAGCGTCCGGTCATGCAAAAGCGTCCCAAGCTCTCCGTCGTCATCCCCTGCTACAATGAAGAGCAGTGTCTCGAGATGCTGCACAGTCGCGTCTCCGGCGCGGCCAAGGCAGCGGTGGGCGACGATTACGAGATCGTGCTGATCAACGACGGTTCGCGCGACAAGAGCTGGGAAGTCATGCAGCGCCTCTCGGCCGGCGACCCCCGCCTCGTCGCGATCAACCTGTCGCGTAACCACGGCCACCAGCTCGCGCTCACCGCCGGGCTCGACCTCTGCTCGGGCGACGAGATTCTGATCATCGACGCCGATCTCCAGGATCCGCCCGAGCTGCTGACCGACATGCGCGCCGCGATGCGCTCGCAGGGTGCCGACGTGGTCTATGCCGTCCGCCGCAAGCGCGACGGCGAGACGATCTTCAAGAAGATCACCGCTGCCTTCTTCTACCGCATGCTCGACAAGATCACCGACACGCCGATCCCGCTCGACACCGGCGACTTCCGCCTGATGACGCGGCGCGCGCTCGATGCCTTCCTGTCGCTGCCCGAGCAGGCGCGCTTCATCCGCGGCATGGTCGCCTGGGTGGGCTTCAAGCAGGTGCCCTTCCCCTATGACCGGCACGAGCGCCATGCCGGCGAGACCAAATACCCGCTCGGCAAGATGATCCGCTTCGCCCTCGACGCGATCACCGGCTTCTCGACCGCGCCGCTGCGCTTCGCCAGCCATGTCGGCCTGATCCTCACCGGCCTGTCGGCGCTGCTGGTGCTCTACATCGTCGCCGGCTGGCTGATGGGCGCGGCGATCCCGGGCTGGACCTCGCTGATGCTGGTCGTGGTGGTACTAGGCGCGGTGCAGATGTTCGTGCTCGGCATGATCGGCGAATATCTCGGCCGATTGTACGTCGAGTCCAAGCGCCGTCCGCTCTACATCGTGGCGGATGTCGCCGGCCCCGTGATGGGCCACGCCTCGCTCGGTTATCGCTACGCCGATTCGGGCGAAGTCAGCGTCTCGCCGGTGACGCCGCGCAGCGAGAGCTAGTCCAATTCCGTCATCCTGGCGAAAGGCGGGATGACGGTTACTTCTTCGGCTCGGCCAGCACGATGATCGACAGGCCCGGCGGCATCGGCAGCCGGCCGAGCAGGTGGCGCTCCAGCCCGAACACCGCCTCGAACGCGGCATTGAGCGGCTTGGGTGGCGGCGAATCGTCACTGTCGTCCTTGCCCGTCAGCTTGCCGACGAAGCGCGCCGCCACGGCGACCGGGAACAGCAGCGAGTTGAACCAGCGCAGCTTGCGCCAGCCCAGCCCCGCCTTTTGCAGCGAAGCGACCAGCGTGCCCTTGGAATAGCGGCGCTTGTGGTGGTTCACCACGTCATGTGCGCTCCACATCCACTGGTGCGCGGGCACCGTAATCAGGATCTTGCCGCCCGGCTTGAGCACGCGCGCGATCGCCTTCAATGCCGCGACATCGTCCTCGACATGCTCGACCACGTCGAGCACCGCGACCAGGTCGTAGCTCGCATCGGCCACACCGGTCAGCTCAGGCAGCGGCGAGGAGCCGACCTGTTTGCCCAGCCGCTCGCTCGCCTTGGCGGCGGCGGTCTCGTCGATCTCTATCGCGTCGATCTCGCCGAACTGGGCGAGCATCGGCAGGTTGTGGCCGGTGCCGCAGCCGATCTCGAGGATGCGCGCGCCGTCTGGAAGCGCGCCGTAGCGCGTCAGATAGTCGGAAAGGATCTCGCGGCGGGCGCGGTACCACCAATGGGTGGTGTCATGCGCGGCCATGCGCTCGTAGACGATGCGGTCCATCTTATTTGAACACCAGATAACGGTTGAGCGCGAAGGTAACGACAGGGGTCACGAAGACCACGGGCAGCAGCGGAACCCAGGTCGGCTGATGCAGCGGGCCGGTGCAGATCCAGGTGAAGGTAGCGTTCATCGCCATGCCGACCGACTGGACCGCGACGAACTTGGACTGGGTGCCGACGCCGCCTTCGGCCTCGTGCCCCTTGAAGCTCCAGCGGCTGTGGAAGACATAGCCGAACACGACCGCAACCAGGAAACCCGCGATCGAGGCGAGCACCGGCGGGATCGCATAAGTGGCGAGCGGCCAGTAGACCAGGGCATAGACGAAGGTCGACGCCAGTCCCACAATGCCGAAGCGGACGAGCTGCCCCAGCACGCCATTCGCCCACATCTCTTCAAATCGCTTGAGTACTGCTGTCACTATCGCTTGCCCAGTGCCGAGCGCCGGCCCTAATGCCTGCATCAATGCGAGGGAAGCGATTTTGAAGCCGGACGTACTGGGCGGGTTCCGCCTCGATCGAGAATTGGACCGCAACTGGCTGCGCTGGATGGCGCTCTTCTGGCTCTGCGTCGTCGCCTGGTTCCTCCACGATCGCCAGGGCAACATCTATTGGCTGCTGCTCGGCGATACCGACGACAACATGCGGCTGATGCAGGTCCGCGCCTGGCTGGCCGGCCAGGGCTGGTACGACCTTCGCCAGTATCGCCTCGATCCGGCGCTGGGCGGAGCGGACATCCACTGGTCGCGCCTGGTCGATCTGCCGCTCGCCGGGCTGATCCTCGCCTTCAAGCCGTTCGTCGGCATCGCCACGGCGGAGCGCTGGGCGTGCGGACTCGCGCCGTTGCTCCCCCTGTCGGTGGCGATGGCCGGCCTGTCGCTCGCGGTACGCCGGCTGATCGCGCCCTGGGCCTGGCCGGTGGCGCTGGTCGTGCTGATGGGCTGCACCTCGACCATGTCGATGTACGCGCCGATGCGGATCGATCATCATGGCTGGCAGCTTGCCTTCCTGGCGCTCACCGTCGCCGGTCTGGCGGACCCGAAGCGCGCCCGCGGCGGCGCCACGGTCGGCCTGGCCAGCGCCGCCTCGCTCACTATCGGGCTCGAGATGCTGCCCTATTGCGCGATGGCCGGGGCGATCATCGCGCTGCGCTGGATCTGGGACCGCGAAGATGTCCGCCGCATGCAGGTCTATGCGCTGACTCTCGGCGGCGGCTCGGCCTTCGGCTTCGCGGTCTTTGCCTCCAACGCCAACCAGGTGCTGCGCTGCGACGCGCTCACCCCGGTCTGGCTCACCGTCATGATCGCCGCCGGCGCGCTGCTGTTCGGGCTGTCGCTGCTCAACCCGGCCAATCGCTGGGTCCGCCTCGCCGTGGCCGCGGCCGCCGGCGCGGTGATCGTCGCCGGCTTCGCCCTGCTCTTCCCGCAATGCCTGGGCCGACCCGAGCAGGTGTCCGACGAGCTGGCCAATACCTGGCTCAACAATGTCCGCGAGGCGCGGCCGATCTACAAGCACGCCTTCAAGACCGCCTTCCCGATGGCGGTGCTGCCGGTAATCGGCGTGATCGGCGCGCTGTTCGCCACCTGGCGCGCACGCCGCAGCGAGGCGCTGGTCGGCTGGGCGGCGGTTGCACTGTTCACTGCCTTCGCCAGCGCGATGCTGCTCTGGCAGGTCCGCGCCGCCCCGGCCGCACAGCTGCTCGCCGTGCCCGGCTCGGTCGCGCTGCTGGTGGTGATCGTGCCCTGGTTCCTGGGCATCCGCGAGCCCTTCGCCCGCTGGATCGGCGCGGTGCCCGCGCGCATCCTCGGCGTGCTGATCCGGGTGTTCGGCACCGTCCTCGCCTTCCTGCTGTTGTCGGGCCTCTGGGCCGGCCTGGTCATGCCCTTCTTCTCGGCGGACAAGGGCGTGAAGCCGGGCAAGCCTGCCGCACCGGACAAGATCGTCGCCGCCAATGCCGCCTGCGCCCGGCTGAGCAACCTGCGCATGCTCAACGACATCCCGGCCGCGACGATCTTCACCCATGTCGATCTCGGGCCGCGCCTGATCGTCACCACGCACCACAGTGCGATCGCGGGCCCCTATCATCGCAACGGCCGGGCGATCCTCGACGTCCACCACGCCTTCACCTGGCCGACGCCAAACTTCCGCCCGATCGCCAAGGCGCATGGCGCGCAGTATCTGTTGATCTGCCCGAACATGTCCGAGACGACGCTCTACCGCGCCCGCGGCCCCAACGGCTTCTACTCCCAGCTGATCAAGGGCCAGGTGCCGAACTGGCTCGAGCCGGTGACGCTGCGCGAAGTCCGCCCGGGCACGCCGCTGCCGTTCCAGCTGTGGAAGATCCGCTACGACTTGCCGGATGCGCCGGCGAAGGCCGCTACTCGCTAACCTACACCGTCACCCCGGCCTTGAGCCGGGGTCCCGCTGTCTGGCTGCCAAAGAAGAAGCGGGATCCCGACTCAAGGCCGGGATGACGAAACCTAGTGCCCCGTAACCGCCCGCCCGGCGACCAGCGCGGCGCTGATCCCGTCAATCACGAACTGCACCGCCAGCGCGCCGAGCAACACGCCGAGCAGCCGCGACACCACCGCCTCGATCTTGGCGCCGACCACCCGCATCAACGGGCCCGCGGCCAGCAGCGCAAGCAGGGTGAGCACCAGAATCGCCGCCATAGCCGCCAGCACCACGGCGGTGCGCTCGATGCCGTTGTTCTGCGACATCAGCAGCATGGTCGAGGCGATCGAACCCGGCCCCGCGATCATCGGCATCGCCATCGGGAAGATCGAGATGTCGGTCGGTTCCTCGGCCTTGATCTTCTCGGCCCGGTCCTCGCGCCGCTCGGTTCGCTTCTCGAACACCATCTCGAGCGCGATCAGGAACAGCATGATGCCGCCGGCGATCTTGAAGGCATTGAGGCTGATGCCGAGCGCACGCAGCAGCGCCTCGCCGAACAGCGCGAAGCCGAACAGGATGATCGCCGCGACCACCACCGCACGCAGCGCCATGGCGCGGCGATGCGCCACGCTGGTGCCCGCAGTCAGCCCCGCGAAGATCGGCGCGCAGCCCGGCGGATCGATCACCACGAAGAAGGTGATGAAGGTGGAGATGAAAAGCTCGATCATTTGGCGGGCGCCGCGATGTCGTCGGTCAGGACGGAGGTATCTGCCTCGCCGTTCCAGATCGAGGCGTTGAAGTGCCGCGCGCCGTCAGGCGTAACCTGCCAGTACCAGCTGATCGTTGCATCGGGCGACTCGCCATAACCGACCTTCGCATCGGCGGGTGCGGCAATCGATGAGATGCTCCCCCCGTCGGGTCCGCAGGTCGCCCGTACGACGATCGGCTCTGCCGGGCGCGGTCGCGCCTCCTTCAGGGCGTCCCCGCCATCGACGATCCATTTCCAGCTGCCGCCCGTTTCCTTGCGCCACACCGTGCTGAAATAACCCACCGACCCGTCCGGCCGCTTCCAGCCACCGGTATTCACCGCCAACCTGCCGTCGCACGAGACATAGCTCGCCGTCGGCCACCACTCGACCGACTTGGGCGGGTCCTTGCGATCCTTCAGCCAATCCTGCGCCTTCACCGGTTGCGGCACGAACATCGTCGCATCGCTCGCGGCAAATTCGCGGAACGCCGTCCACTGCCCCTTGGCCTGCGCAGCGGCATTGAACGCCCGCTCGGCATCCACTGCAGTCTGCGGAGCAGTGGCCTGAAGGATCAGCGCGGCAAGAATCATATCGTGCCCTTCTCAAGTGCCACGCCCGCATTGCGGTGTGCGGCCACCAGCGTGTTGCGCAGCAGGCAGGCGATGGTCATCGGCCCGACGCCGCCCGGCACCGGCGTGATCGCCCCCGCCACGCTCGCCGCGCTGTCGAAATCGACATCGCCGACCAGGCCCGCATCGGTGCGGTTGATGCCCACGTCGATCACGGTCGCGCCCGGCTTCAGCCACTCGCCCTTGACGAAGTGCGCCCGGCCCACCGCTGCCACGACGATATCGGCATGCTTCAGATAATGCGGCAGGTTGCGCGTCCTGGAATGGACGATGGTCACCGTCGCGCTTGCCCGGGTCAGCAGCGCCGCCATCGGCTTGCCGACGATGTTCGAGCGGCCGATCACCACCGCATCGAGCCCGGTCAAATCGCCCAGCCGGTCCTCGAGCAGCATCAGGCAGCCGAGCGGCGTGCAGGGAACGAAGCCATGCAGGCCCGTCGCCAGCCGCCCGGCATTGACCGGGTGGAAGCCGTCCACGTCCTTGTCCGGGTTGATCCGCAGCAGCACCGCCTGCTCGTCGATATGCTTCGGCAGCGGCAGCTGGACGAGGATGCCGTCCACTGCCGGATCGGCATTGAGCTGATCGACCAGCGCGATCAGTGCTTCCTGCGTCGTCTCGGCGGGCAGCTTGTGCTCGAAGCTCTCCATGCCGCACTCGCGGGTCTGCTTGCCCTTGGAGCGGACATAGACCGCACTCGCCGGATCCTCGCCGACCAGCACCACGGCCAGGCCGGGCACGCGCCCTGCCGCCGCCTGGAATGCGGGAACCAGTTCGGCCACGCGGGCGCGAAGTCCCGCAGCGAACGCCTTGCCGTCGATGATGTCAGCCGTCATGCGCCCCGCCATAGAGACGTTGCGCCAGTTCTTCCAGCGCTGTGGGGTCGCCTTCGACACGAAGTCGCTTGAGCCGCGACGTATCGCCCGCGATCAGCGTCACCTCGCGCTTCGCTACCCCGAACGCCTTGGCGACCAGTGGCACCAGCGCCGAATTGGCCGCACCCTCGACCGGCGGCGCGGCGAGCCTTGCCACGAAATGCGCGTCGGTGCCGGCAAGGAAGGCATCGCGCGACGCGCGCGGCGTCACGCGGACCGCGATCTCGATCCCATCCGCGATGCGCCGCCAGGCCGGCACCGGCCGATCAGTAGACGGCTGGAGCGAGTTGGGCGATCGCCCAGTTCAGCACATAGTCCTTGAGGATGATGATCAGCAGCAGGGCGACCAGCGGGCTCAGGTCGAGCGCGCCGAAATCGGGCATGATCCGCCGGATCGGCCGATAAATCGGCCGGGTAATCGCCTCGAGCGTCTGCCACACCGAGCGGACGAAGTCGTTGTACGTGTTGATCACGTTGAACACGATCAGCCAGGACAGGATCGCCTGGACGATGATGATCCAGCTGAGCACCCACAGCAGATACTGCGCGACCTGCAGGAGCATGATGAGAAAGGACAAGGCGATCTCCGAGAATGGTTGGGCGGGAACTTAGGCAAGGCCGCGCCCCGCAACAACCCCGGCGCTTGCCGGATCAGGCGTGGACCAGCGTTCCCGCGCCCTGGCGGGTGAAGATCTCGAGCAGCATCGCGTGCGGGATGCGCCCGTCCAGGATCACCGCCGCGTCAACGCCCGACCTCACCGCGTTGACGCAGGTTTCGACCTTGGGGATCATGCCGCCCTTGATCGTGCCATCGGCCTTGAGCACATCGACACGTGCAGGATCGAGATCGGTCAGCAGTTCGCCCTGCTTGTCGAGCACGCCGGCGACATCGGTCAGCAGGAAGAAGCGCGACGCACCGCAGGCGCTGGCGATCGCGCCCGCCATCGTGTCGGCATTGATGTTGTAGGTGTGGCCGTCCGCGCCCAGCGCGATCGGCGCGACCACCGGGATGAAACCCTGCGCCGCCAGCGAATGCAGGATCGCCGGATTGACGCCGGTCGGCTCGCCGACAAAGCCCAGGTCGACATGGCGCTCGATGCCCTGCAGCGGATCGGCCTCGCGGCCGGTGACCTTCTCGGCAGTGACCAAGCCGGCATCCTTGCCCGAGATGCCGACGGCGCGACCGCCAGCGGCGCCGATCCAGCTGACGATTTCCTTGTTGATCGAGCCGGCCAGGACCATCTCCGCGATGCGCGCGGTCTCGGCATCGGTGACGCGCAGGCCGCCGACAAAGTTCGATTCGACACCGAGGCGCTTGAGCATGGCGCCGATCTGCGGGCCGCCGCCATGGACGACGATCGGGTTGATGCCCACCGCCTTGAGCAGCACCACGTCCTCGGCAAAGTCGCGCTGCAGCTCCGGATCACCCATCGCGTGGCCGCCATATTTCACGACGAAAGTGGCACCGGCATAGCGCTGCAGATAGGGCAGCGCCTCGGTGAGCGTTTCGGCCTTGGCAAGCAGTGCGGGATCGGGGGCGTTGGTCATGCCGGCCCCATAGGGCCAGTGGGACGCGCCCGCAACTTTCAGCGGAAGACCGCCGTCGCGCGGTAGGTGATAAGCCAATTGGACGAGCCGCGGCACTCGCACATCGAGCGTGCCTCGATCAGCCGGAAGCGCCGTCCATCCCACACATAGACTCCGGCATTGCCGCAATCCCCAACGCCGCGCCCCTTGTTGTAGCTGGAGAGCCGGCCGTTGCCGAAGCCGGCATTGACCAGCGTGCCGTCGCCGCCATCGAACACGGCGCGCACCGCTTTGCCGCCCGCGACGATGAAGGCGACGCTGCTGAAATTATAGGCCCCCGCGCCGCAGGGCAGCAGCGCCAGCGTCTTGCCGCCGCCGAGCGCGAAGGTCTCGACCTCGGGCACGCTGTCAGCGCCGTCATAGAGCCCGCCGCACTCGCTCTGCTTTTCCATGCCCGCGCGCATCGCCTTGGTCACGACGGCCGGCGCACCTGCAGGGCGAATGCCCATGACCCGCTCGGCTACCGGAGCGGCAGGCACGACGCCGGCCGGCCTGCTACCCTTGGCCACCACTGCGGTCACGGTGCCGGCTCGGCCCTGATTGGCATCGATATGCCGCAGGGACGCCGAGGAGCCGGCAAGCGAGATGCGCGCGGCAACCCTGCCGTCTGCGCCCGTCACCACCAGCGCCTTGCCATTGGGCATGGCGGCGGCGATCCGCGCCGCGTCGGCGCCGGTAAAGATCACGCTCTCATCCTTGGCGAGCGCGGTGGCGAGCGCGGCATCGTCGATCTTGAGCGTGACCTTGCCACCCAGCTTGCCGGATGCCCAGACCTCGACGGTGAAACCGCCGGCCGGACCGGCAGCGCGAGTGAGCGACATGCTGGCGTCCCAGGCCGAATCGTCCTCGGGCACCGGCTGGTCGCCCGGCTGGAGCGAAGTCATCTCGCAGCCATGCAGATTGTCGCAGGCCACCACCCAGTCGCCGTAGAGCTTTTCGGGATCGTCTTGCGGGGCCGGGACGGCGAGGAGGAGAGCGAGCAGCAGCATGCGCCAAGCCTAGCCGATTCGACTCCGAATCGATAGGAGCGGCCCAAAGGAGAGACGGCATGAAGACGGTTGGCGTTATCGGTGCAGGGCAGATGGGCGCGGGCATCGCGCAGGTTTCGGCCCAGGCGGGCTATGCCGTGCTGCTCTCGGACGTCGATCAGGCGCGCGCCGAAGTGGGCAAGGCCGGAATCGCCAAGCAGCTCGCCCGCGCGGTCGAGAAGGAAAAGATCAGCGCCGCCGATGCCGAGGCGGCACTGGCGAATATCCGTTGTGTCGGCGGCACCGATGCCTTCGCACCCTGCGACCTGGTGATCGAGGCGGCGACCGAGCGGGAAGCGATCAAGCGCCAGATCTTCGAGGCGGTGGGCAAGGTGCTGGGCGCCGACGCGATCCTGGCGAGCAACACCTCCTCGATCCCGATCACCCGCCTCGCCCAGGCATCGCCCGATCCGGCGCGCTTCATGGGCGTGCACTTCTTCAATCCGGTGCCGGTGATGGGCCTGATCGAACTGATCCGCGGCCTTGCCACGTCGGACGCCACCGTCGCCGCGGTCGAGAAGTTCGGCCAGTCGCTCGGCAAGCGCATCGTCCATGCGAACGACGCGCCCGGCTTTATCGTCAATCGCGTGCTGATGCCGATGCTCAACGAGGCGTGCTTCGCGCTGGGCGAGGGCGTGGCGACGATTCCCGACATCGACGCCGCCTGCCAGCTCGGCCTCAACCATCCGATGGGGCCGTTCACCCTGGCCGACTTCATCGGCCTGGACACCTGCCTCGAGATCACCCGCGTGCTGTTCGAGGGTACCGGCGATCCCAAGTTCCGCCCGGCGCCGCTGCTGGTGAAATATGTCGAAGCCGGCTGGTATGGCCGCAAGACCAAGCGCGGCTTCTATGACTATACGGGCGCGGAGCCGGTGCCGACGCGCTAGGCGCCGCCGGCTTCCGCCAGCTCGGCCTGGCGGTCGAGCGCCCATTTGGCGAGCGTGTCGAACGGGATCGCCGCAAGGAAGGCGATCCCCGCGCGACCGTCATGCGCCCAGCGCACGATGCCGCGGCGGCCCTCAAGCCCATGCACGCCGACGACGACCTCGTCGCCTTCGCGCAGGAAATCGGCTTCCACCTTCACTCCGCCCTGCGACACGTCGATCAGGGTGACGCTCACCCGCATGCCCTCGGCCACCAGGCTTACCGGGCACGCGATGTGCAGCCGCGGCATGCGCTGGACCAGGCCGGGCTCGCCGTGCACCGGCGCATGCAGCACCTCGAGCACGTCGATCTTCTCGTCGAACTGCACGCCGACCATACCGTCAGCCGACCAGGCGACGCGGCCCGCGATATGGTTTCCCGATCGGATCTCCACCGTCACCGGCTCGTCGGGCGGCAGGCTGGTGTGGAGCTTGCCCATCAGCCCACCCGGCGAGATGTTGCGGATCAGGCACAGCGCCTCATAGCCATCCCATCGCAGCATCGCCGATCGATAGACCGAGATTTTCGAACGGTCGTCGGTTCTGCGGTCCATGGTCGGCACTTCGGGCTGGAAGGAGATTTCGGTGCGGATGTCGGCCTCCGACGGCGTGATTGTTGTGACCCGCGGAGAATATGCTTCCGTCAGATGTCTGGAACGTTTCGTAGTCGCAACGAGGCGTGGTAAATGCCGCGACGCATGCGGACCGGCGGCGGTGGCGGGTTCAAAGGCCAGTGCCAGGCAGTCCCGAACCCGCGCCAGCGCCTCCTCGCCGGGCGTGGGCGGCGGTCGTCGCAGGATGCGGAGCGGACGGGCGTCCGGACCGGTGGCAATGAAATTGGTCACGCTTTACTCCAGGTACTGAGGTGCTGGAGAGCGCACATCCGACGCCAGGCCGCGGAGCATCCACGGCACGTACGTTCGATGGCGCGCGACCCGCTCTCCATCCGATGTCGGTTGTTCTTGGCAGGTACAGCGCGCCCCCGGCGCAGCGTTGTGCCTGCGAATATACGTAATTTTACGAGGTGCCGGTATCCAAAAGGTTAACGCCGGCACCTCGCAAGGGATCAGGGCAGCAGCAGGCCCGCCAGTGCCGCGCTCATCAGATTGGCCAGGCTGCCCGCGAGCAGCGCGCGGATGCCGAGCTTGGCGATCATCGGCCGCTGGTTCGGCGCCAGGCTGCCGGTGGCCGCCATCTGGATCGCGATCGAGCTGAAATTGGCGAAGCCACACAGCGCGAAGGTGATGATCGCGCGGGTGCGCGGCGCCAGATCGGTCATCCCGCCCAGGTCGATGAAGGCGACGAACTCGTTGAGCACCACCTTGGTGCCGAACAGCCCGCCGGCCGCGGTCGCCTCGTGCCAGGAGATGCCGAGCAGGTACATGACCGGGGCGAAGATCGTGCCGATGATCTTCTGGAAGCTCAGATTCTGCAGGAAGCCCGCCCAGGCGGCATGGCCGGTCAGGTCGTAGATCCAGTTGCCGGCACCGGCGAGCAGGCCATTGGCCAGCGCGACCAGCGCGACAAAGGCCAGCACCATCGCACCGACCGCGACGGCGATCTTCACGCCGGTCGAGGCACCAGAAGCAGCCGCCATGATGATGTTGGCGGCGCGCTCTTCCTCGATGTCATGCTCGGCGACCTTGATCGCCGCGTCCTCGGCATCGTCGCCGAGCGGAAGCTCGCCCGCCTTCACCGGCTCGTCGGGCATGATGATCTTGGCCATCAACAGGCCGCCCGGCGCCGCCATGAACGAGGCGGCGAGCAGATAGGGCAGCGAGGCCGGTCCAAGCAGGCTGGCATAGGCGGCCAGGATAGTGCCGGCGACGCCCGCCATACCGACGCTCATCACCGCGAACAGCTGCGACGGGGTGAGCCGGGCGAGATAGGGGCGGATCACCAGCGGCGATTCGCTCTGGCCGACGAAGATGTTCGCGGCCGCGCACAGCGATTCGACCTTGGTGGTGCCGACCACCTTCTCGATCGCGCCGCCGATCCAACGGACGACGAACTGCATCACGCCCAGATGGTAGAGGATCGACACGAGCGCCGCGAAGAAGATGATCACCGGCAGTGCGGCGATCGCGAAGCTCTGGCCGCCCAGCTCGGGCTTGGCGAGCGGGCCGAACAGGAAGCTGGTGCCGGCGCCGGCATAGCCGAGCAGCGCCGAGACACCGTTGGACAGGCCGTGCAGCGCTGCCTGGCCCCAGCTGGTCCGCAGCACCAGCGCGGCGATGCCCGCCTGGAGGACAAAGGCCGCGCCGACCACGCGCAGATTGATCGCGCGCTTGTTCGACGAGAACAGGAAAGCGATCCCGAGGATCGCGACCACGCCGAAGATGCCGATCGGAAACTGATTCAACTGCTTATTCCCCCAGGCAAACGCCCAAGTCTCTCACCATACACGCTGGAGGGCGCAAGGCCAGAGCCCAGCCGCTCCATTCCCCGCACAAGCGGACACATCCATACGCGGACGTTTGCGAAGCTTGTGCGGAGCGCGCCTGCAATATCCCGCCGGATGCTATGGAACCCGGCCAGGAACAGCAGGAATCCTGCGGAGTCGAAAGTTGCGCCCAAACGCCAGACGACACGGAAGTTCACACCGGACCGGTGCGTGTTGCAGGGTGACGCATTGATTTCACACCGGAACTCCGGCGCAAATGTCAGCGTATCGACGGTTCAAAGAGCGGCGCCACCCCGAGAGGCGGCAACCAAGGAACAATGCGCGAACATTCCCTACATTGGAAGCCCGTTGCCACCCAGTGGGTGCCCGAGGTCCATGACCCCGGGGCTTGCGATGCGGGCATTTCTCGCTAGCGTCCGCCCATGGACACCATTCGCATCCCGCGTTCGCTCTTCTTCCTGTCGATCTTCTATGGCGGCATGGTCTGCATTGCCGGCGTGCTGGGCAACAAGCAGGTCTCGCTCGGTCCGATCTCGCAGATCGGCAACTGGGTGGGCGTCGGCCCGCTTGCCGTGGAAGCCGGCATCTTCGCCTTCCTGCTGCTCGTCTCGGTCTCCAGCGCCGTCGCCGAGCTGCACGGGCCGGACACCGCCCGCCGCCTCGTGCTGATCGGTTTCGTCCCGCTGGTCACTTCCGTACTGCTCTCGATGCTGGTGCTGGCACTCCCCGCCTCGCCGAGCATGGAGCCCGACCGGCTGCACGCCTTCGAGATGATGATGAGCGGCACCCCGCGCATCTGGCTGGGGGGCATCATCGCCTATGGCATCTCGCAGATCCTCAACGTCACCATCTTCTCCGCGCTGAAGAGCGGCGGCGGCAAGCTGCTCTGGCTGCGCGCCGCGATCGCATCGGTGCTGAGCCAGATCGCCGACACGCTGATCTTCATCACCGTCGCCTTTTACGGCGTGTTCCCGATCGGCGAGCTGCTGGTCGGCCAGATGCTGAGCAAGGTGGTGCTGAGCATCGTGCTGGTGCCGGCCGCGATCTATCTGTTCGTCGCGTTCGGCCGCAGCCTGGACCGGCGCCGGGCGCTGAATTGAAGCCTTAGGCACTTAGCCGTTCCCGCTCCCCGGCTTTCGCCGGGGAACAAGGAGCCTCGCTACGCAGTGCCCGTTCCAATCACGGCGCCACCCGCAGCGGCTGGGCTTCGCAGAGGATCAGCGCGAACCAGTCATTGTCGTCCGTCCACTCCCGGATCGGGGTCCAGCCGCCGGCGCGCAGCAGCATGCGGGCACCGTTGCGGCCATATTTATGGCTGTTCTCGGTGTGGATCGTCTCGCCCGCCGCCATGTGGAACGGCCGGCCCTCGACGGTGAATTCCATGTCGCGCACCGCTTCGAGATGCATCTCGATCCGCGCGGCATCGTCGTTCCATAGCGCGACGTGACGGAAGGCCTCGACCGGAATCGTGCCGTCGAGCTCGCGGTTGATCCGCTCGAGCAGGTTGAGGTTGAACGCCGCGGTGATGCCCTGGGCATCATCATAGGCCGGCACCAGCACGTCGGGCGACTTGACCCGGTCCATCCCGATCAGCAGCCGTGCGCCGTCGCCCAGCCATTCGCGCATCGCGCGCAGCAGGTTGACCGCATGCCAGGCCTGCATGTTGCCGATCGTCGAGCCGGGGAAGAAACCGAGCTTGGGCATGCCGGTCACCTGCTCGGGCAGCGGCACGGGGCGCAGGAAATTCGCCTCGACCGGATAGACCGGCAGGCCCGGAAAGGCCTGGCCCAGCTCGGCGGCGGACTGGCGGAGGAAATCGCCCGAGATGTCGATCGGGACATAGGCGGCGGGATCGATCGCCCGCAGCAGCAAGGGCGTCTTCACCGAGGAACCCGAACCGAACTCGACCACCGCCGCGCCGCGCGCCGCCAGCGCGCCCAGCTCGGGGCCGGTCTGGCGGAGCAGCTCGGTCTCGGTGCGGGTGGGGTAATATTCGGGGAGCCGGGTGATCTCCTCGAACAGTTCCGAGCCGCGGCGATCATAGAACCAGCGCGCCGGGATCGCCCGCGGCCGCGCTTCCAGGCCGCTCAGCACATCGGCGCGGAAATGCGGATCGGCCAGGCTGGTCTGGCCGTCTTCGAGTTCCTGTTTCAGCATTATCGGCCGGCCTTTCTGCTTTGTCCGTCATCCCCGCGCAGGCGGGGATCCAGAGCCCCGGGCGACGCGGAAGAGAAACCCTGGATCCCCGCCTGCGCGGGGATGACGATGAAGGGGTGCTGGCGCCCGGAACCCATCACAGGTCCTTCGCCAGGCGCACGCCGGTGAACTGCCAGCGCTGATGGGGGTAGAAGAAGTTGCGGTAGCTCGCCCGGCTATGGCCGCGCGGCGTGGCGCAGGAGGAGCCGCGCAGCACGAACTGCCCGCTCATGAACTTGCCATTATACTCGCCGACCGCACCCTCGACCGGACGAAAGCCGGGATAGGGCCGGAAGGCGCTGCCGGTCCATTCCCAGACATCGCCGAAAAAGGCCGGGCCGCCGGTGGACGGGCGCGGCTCGACCGGGCCGGCGGCGTCGAGCTGGTTGCCGCCCGCAAGGTCGAAGGCGGATGCCGCCGCTTCCCATTCGAACTCGCTGGGCAGGCGCGCGCCGGCCCAGCTGGCATAGGCATCCGCCTCGAAGAAGCTGACATGGGTAACCGGTGCAGCGGGATCGACCGGGCGCCGGCCGTCGAGCCCGAAGCGGGTCCAGACATCGCCGTCTCGGCGCCAGTAGAGCGGCGCTTCGATCCCCTCCGACTTCACCCAGGCCCAGCCATCCGACAGCCAGTGGCGCGGGTCGCGATAGCCGCCATCGGCGAGGAACGCCGCCCATTCGCCATTGGTGACCGTGCGGTCGGCAATCGCATGCGGCGTAAGCAGTGCCTGGTGGCGCGGCCCCTCGCAATCGAACGAAAATGTTGAATCGCTTGAATCGAATCCCGCATCCACCAGGCCGGCACGCCCCTCGATCCAGCCGACCGGGCCGGGCATCGCCACCGGAACCTTCGGCGCGCCCTGCCAGACGGCGGGCTCGAGCGGATTGACCGAGAAATGGTGGAGGATGTCGGTGAGCAGCAGTTCCTGGTGCTGCTCTTCATGATTGCAGCCGAGCAGGACCAGCGCCTGCGCCGCCGGCGGCAGATCGGGGAGCGCATCGGCCAGCGCGGCATCAACATGGGCACGGTACGCCAGCACCTCGTCGAGGCTGGGGCGCGAGAGCATTCCTCTGCGAGGACGCGCATGGCGCTGGCCTTCGGCTTCGTAATAGCTGTTGAACAGGAAGGGCCAGCGTGTGTCGTGCAGCGCATAGCCCGGCACATGATCGCGCAGCACGAAGGTCTCGAAGAACCAGGTCGTATGCGCGAGGTGCCATTTGGCGGGCGAGGCATCGTCCATCGACTGGATCGTCGCGTCGGCATCGGAGAGCGGCCGGACCAGCGCTTCGCTCAGCCCGCGGGTGCGAAGGAACTTCGCGCCGAGCGCGCTGGAAGCCGGAGCGGATCCCGTTTCCGTTCTCATTATGTTCTCCTAGCGGCGCGCGCAATCACCGTCAACCGGCGAGATATAGGTGTCCGGATTGCCCCCGGTAGTCGAGTCAACGAAAGCCCCGGCGATTTTGTTCACGCAAAAGCCTGTTCATTTACCGGGAGATAGCGCGCACCGGCGCGGCGCAAAGCTATGCCAAGGTATCGCTTCGCGCGGATTCGAATTAGATCGAATCCGTGCGATTTATCTTTTGTTTTTCGCATTTTCCGGGTCGTCAGGCGATTCCGCCTGACTAGAAAATGCTCAGCGCGACGCGCCGGGCACCCAGAGTACGTCCCCCGCCTCGCTCTGGTTGACCGCGCGGGCAGCGACGAACAGCAGATCGGACAGGCGGTTGAGATAGGCCAGCGGCTGCACCCCGGCGCCGGCGGCGACAGCGGTGCGCTCGGCCCGACGGGTGACGGCGCGGGCGAGATGGAGTTCCGGGGCACCTGGAGCGCCGGCCGGAAGGACGAAGCTGGTCAGCGGTTCGAGAGCCGAATTGATATGGTCGATCCGCTCCTCGAGCCAGGTGACCTGGCCGGGGGTGATGCGCAGCGCGCCTTCGATCCCCGCGGGCGTGGCGAGATCGGCGCCCAGGTCGAACAGGTCGTTCTGGATGTGCGCTAGCATGCCGCCGAACGCATGATGGCCGAGCGTCGCGCGGGCGACGCCGATCGTGCAGTTCGCCTCGTCGACATCGCCGATCGCCGCCATGATCAGGCTCGCCTTGGAGACGCGCGAGCCGTCCACCAGCCCGGTGGTGCCGTCGTCGCCGGTGCGGGTGTAGATCTTGTTGAGCTTGACCATCGCCCGGGACTCTACGCCCCGGGCGATGACGGGGGAAGCCGGATCAGGCGGCCCGGGCGATATCCGCGCGGCGCGGCGGCAGGAAATGCTCCATCCCCAGCGCGGGATGGGGATAGAGGAACTGGTTGGCCGCCATCGGCAGCACCACCCCCTCGGCCACGCCGGGCATGAAGTAATTGCCCTGGAAGCGGTTGGGCCGGGTCATCTCGGTATCGCCGTGATAGGCGACGCCGATCGAGGCATAGTTCAGCTCGGTGCCGAACACCGCGTAGAGCGCCAGATCGACGAAGTTCATCTCCTCGAGCGTGCCACGCAGATGCGTGTCCTGCGCGATCAGCGCTACCAGATCCTCCCTCGCGAAGGACAAGGCGGAGAAGTCCTTCACCACCTGGTTGAAATCATGCGCGCCGTCGTGATGGACGATGTTCCGGCGGCCGCGCTCCTCGAGCATGACATGGCGGACATAGCTGGGCACGTCGCCATGGAAGAGGCGGATGCGGCGCGCGGCTTCCGGGAACATGCGGCGGACGCGCTCATAGGTGAAGAGCAGGAATTCGGAGCGGAAATCGACCAGGTCGAGATCGAAGTCGAACGCATCGATGCAGCCGGCGAGATAGGCGGTGGAGCCGCCCATATAGACGCCGACTTCGACCAGCCGATCGAACTGGCCGTTGAAGTCGCGCAGGGTGCGGACGATGTCGTAATAATATTGGGGCGAGCACTGGTCCTCATAGGCGAGGCTGAGCAGGCGGACCCGTTCGGCGATCGAATCGAAGATGCGGTTCTGGCCGAGCAGCTCCGATATCTGGTGGCGCGTCTGATAGCCCGAGAGGATCGGCACGCCGAGCTTGGCGGCAGGATCCGGGACGTCGTGAAGCGTGGTGTCAGGCGCGATGAAAGTTCCGAAGGTCATGGGGCATCCTCCTGTTTACCCCAAACTTATAGGAAGCGCCGCGGACTCAGTTGTGCCGGAAACGTAGCAGCAACACACCAAAGCCGATGAAGATCGAGCCGGTAAGTCTATTGAACCATTTCTTGAGCGACGGCCGCTCGAGATGACGGGCAAGTCCGCGGCCGCCCAGCGCATAGACCAGATACCAGAAGCATTCGACCACGGCGAAGGTGAGCACCAGTATCGCGAACTGCGGGGCCTTGGGCGCGGCGGCGCTGACGAACTGGGGGAAGAAGGCGGCGGCGAAGAGCAGCGCCTTGGGGTTGGAGATGCTGATCGCGAAGCCGCCGCGGAACAGCTGGGCGGCGGTGAGGCGCCGGTCAGCGAGCGCGGCATCGTCGCCGACGTCGAGCGGCGTCGGGTCGGCGCGCCATGCCTTGATGCCGAGCCAGACCAGATAGGCGGTGCCGCCCCAGCGCAGCACTTCGAACGCGCCGGGAATGGCGAGCAGCAGCGCCGTCAGGCCCGCAGCCGACGCGGCGAGGATCGTCACCAGCCCGGCCAGGCACCCGGCCATCGCGGCGACGGTGCGGCGCAGGCCGAAATCGACGCTGCGCTGGAGAATATGAAGCATGTTCGGCCCCGGCGTTCCCGACAGCAGGAACACGGCCATGACGAACAGCCACCAGGTCTGGAGAGTCATTGCAGGCAACCTTGGGAATGAAGGGCCAGTGGCCCCGCGCGTCAGCCCTTGGCCGACATCATGATCAGGATCAGCGCGATCACGGCTATCGCGATCGCCTGGAACAGGATGCGCTGTTGCATCAGCTTTTGCGATTTGAGCGCGCGCGGGCTCGGGCCGTCGCCGGTGCCCTCAAGGTCCTGGCTCGTCGTCTGCGCCATGTTCACCAGCCCCTTGATGAGGATGAACAGGGTGGCGAACATCGCCGCGAGCAGCAGGAAGGCCAGGAAGATCATGCGCGGACTCTACGCCTGTGCCGCGGCGATGCCAACTGGCAGTTGTCCTGCGCGCAATCGCTCGGCGAGCGCGCGGCCATCCTCCCCCGCCAGCCGCATCGCCTCGAGGCTGGGCGCGCCGTGGCGCTTGGCGAGGCGGGTGCCGTCGGGGCCGAGGAGGAGCGGGTGGTGGCGATACTCGGGTGTCGGCAGGCCGAGCAGCGCCTGGAGCAGGCGGTGGACATGGGTGGCGGCGAACAGGTCCACCCCGCGCACGACATGGGTGACACCCTGCGCGGCGTCATCGACCGTGACCGCGAGGTGATAGCTGGCCGGCGCGTCCTTGCGGGCGAGGACGACGTCGCCGGCCGAGGCGGGGTCGGCGCGGACCTGGCCGGCGAAAGCGTCGTGCCAGAAGAGTTCGGGATCGCCGAGCGACGCCAGCGCCTTCGCCACATCCAGCCGCCAGCAATGGGGCTTGCTCAGGTCGGGCGCTTCAAGCCTGCGGCACGTCCCCGGATAGAGCGCGCCGTCGGGACCGTGCGGAGCGGTCAGGCTCGCGGCGATGTCGGCGCGGGTGCAGAAACAGGGATAGAGCAGGCCGCGCGCGCGCAGATCGTCGAGAGCTTCCTCGTACAGGCCAAGCCTCCGGGACTGGAACGTCACCTCGCCGTCCCAGCCTAGCCCCAGCCACTCCAGATCGCGCAGGATCGCCTCGACATGCTCGGGACGCGAGCGGGTGCCGTCGATGTCCTCGATACGCAGGGTAAACGCCCCGCCGTTCGCCCGCGCGAAGTCGTGCGCCTGCAGCGCCGACCAGGCATGGCCGAGGTGGAGGCGCCCCGTCGGGCTCGGTGCAAATCTGGTGTGGACAACCATCAGAACGGCCCTTGACCGCGAGTCGCGGCATATGCTGTCATCACCGCGTCACGCTTCTCGGCGAGATGCGTGCCACCACGAACTGGGCGAGGGAGCGCATGTATCATCCCGATCTGATCCGCCATCCGGACAGCTGCCCTGCCCTTGTGCTCAACGCCGATTATACGCCCCTGAGCTATTATCCGCTGAGCATCTGGCCCTGGCAGACGGCGGTCAAGGCGCTGTTCCTCGATAGAGTGGATGTCGTCTCCTATTACGAACGCGAGGTGCGAAGTCCCAGCGCGAGGCTGAAGCTTCCTTCGGTCATCGCGCTCAAGCAATATGTCAGACCTTCGCAATTCCCCGCCTTCACCCGGTTCAACCTGTTCCTTCGCGACAAGTTCGCCTGCCAATATTGCGGCAGCCACCGCGACCTCACCTTCGACCATGTCATTCCCCGCGCCCAGGGCGGGCGCACCACCTGGGAAAATGTCGCCACCGCCTGCGCGCCCTGCAACCTCAAGAAGGGCGGGCGCACTCCCCAGCAGGCCGCGATGCCCCTCTATCTCCAGCCGATACGGCCGACCAGCTGGCAGCTCCAGGAGCATGGCCGGCGCTATCCCCCCAATTATCTCCACGATACCTGGCGCGACTGGCTCTACTGGGATGTGGAGCTGCTGGCGTAGCCCTGTTCTGGTGTTCCCTGCCCCGTCACCCCGGCCTTGAGCCGGGATCCCGCTTCTTCTTCTGCGGGGCAAGGCAGCGGGACCCCGGCTCAAGGCCGGGGTGACGAAGCGAGAGGCGCGCGCTAGCATCCTCGCAAACCATGTCTTGCGGGGAATAGGAACATGAGCGGTTTCACCATCGACCGGCGCACCGCGCTGGCGCTTTCGCTGGGCGGCGCGGCTACGGTCGCCTTCCCCCGCCTCGCGCTCGCGGCGGCGCTCGACGAAGCGGCGATCGATGCGATCGTCGCACCCTTCCTCACCGCGTTCGAGACGCCCGGCGTCGCGGTGGCGATCGTCCGCCCCGGCATGCCCGCCTTCACCAAGGGCTATGGCGTCCGCACCCTCGGCAAGCCCGGCGCGGTCGATGCGCATACCCGCTTCGGCATCGCCTCGCATTCCAAGGCGTTCACCGCCGCCGCGCTCGCGCTGCTGGTCGACGAGGGCAAGCTCGGCTGGGAAGACCCGGTGGTGAAGCACCTGCCCGAGTTCCGCATGTCCGATCCCGCGGTCACCCAGATGATGACGGTGCGCGACCTGCTGGTCCACCGCTCGGGTCTTCCCCTGGGCGCCGGCGACCTGATGTTCTTCCCGGCAGGCCTCCACGTCGCCGCCGACGTGCTCAACGCGCTGCCCCATCTCAAGCCCGCGCGCGGCTTCCGCGCCGGCTATGACTATGACAACATCCTCTACATCGTCGCCGGGCTGCTGATCGAGCGCGTCTCGGGCACGCCCTGGGACAAGTTCGTCGAGACGCGGATCTTCGCCCCGCTCGGCATGACGGACGCGGTCGGCTCGCGCCTTTCGCTCAAGACCGACAATGTCGCCGGCCGCCATGCCCGGCTCGGGCCGCCGGTGCGCGGGATCGGCAAGCAGGAAGTGGTGCAGCCCGACGAAGGCAAGATGGTCGACGCCGCCGGCGGCATCAACGCCAGCGTGAGCGACATGGCCAAGTGGCTGCAGGTCCAGCTCGCCCAGGGCAAGCTGCCCGACGGCAGGCAGCTCTGGTCCACCGCGCAGGCCAAGGAAATGTGGAAGCCCCAGACGATCACCTCGGCGAGCGACGGCCCGACCGACACCAACCCCGCCCGCCCGGTGCTTGCGGCCTATGCACTCGGCTGGTTCGTCCAGGATTACCGCGGCATGCGGCTGGTCCAGCACAGCGGCGGGCTTTCCGGCCAGGTCACCTACAGCGGCATGCTCCCGTCGCGCGGCATCGGCGTCTCGGTGCTGAGCAATGTCGAGGAGAGCGTCTCCGCCGCGATCCGCAACGCGATCCTCGACCGGCTGATCGACGCGCCGGCGTTCGACTGGGTCGCCAGCTACCGGACCCGGCAAAAGGCCGCGCAGGACGAGGCGCTGGCCAGCGTCGAGGGCGGCATCGACAAGGCGCCGGCCGGCGCGCCCTCGCTGCCGCTGGCGAGCTATGCAGGGCGTTACCGCGATCCCTGGTACGGCGATGTCGTCGTCAGCCAGAAGGCGGGCAAGCTGTGGATCGACTTCACGCCGACCCCGGTGTTCAAGAGCGTGCTCGAGCCCTGGGGGCCCGACACCTTCCGCACCCGCTTCGCCAAGGATGCCGGCGAGGACGCGATCGTCCGCTTCGAGATCAAGGACGGCAAGGTCACCGGCATCACCATGGAGGCGCTCTCGCCGCTCGCCGATTTCAGCTATGATTACCAGCACCTGGCATTCGTGCCGGTCTCGTAATCAACTGTATTATTGTAGTAACACAGATGCTGCGCTAGAAGGGCGCCATGCACGCGGCGGATTCGACGAGTAATGGCTGACGGCAACGATCCCCGGAACGTGCGCTTCCCGCTGCGCCGGGGCGGCGACGATGCCGATCCGACGCCCGCACCGGCGCCGAAGCCCGAGCCGCGTGCCTGGCGCCCGCCCTCGATCGACAAGATCGGCGCGGGGATCGGCGAAGCCCTGAAGCGCGTGACGCCGCAAAAGCCCGAACCGCCGCTCGAGCTTTCAGGTGGCATGCCCGCGCCCGAGGACTATGCCCCGCGCTGGCGCCGCGCCGCGACTCCGCCGCCGCCGCCTCCACCCCCGCCGATCCAGCCCGGCCTGGCCGCGCCGCTGCCCGCCGGCGGCTACACGACCAACCTGCCGGTGGTGCTCAAGAAGCGCAGCTGGCTGCGCTATGCGAGCTGGGCGATCGCCGGGCTGCTGGTGCTGTTCTTCCTCGCGGTCGGCTGGCTGGCGCTGACCGCGCCGCTCTCCAAGTCGCTGCAGCCGCCGGCGCCGCCCTCGATCACCCTGCTCTCCGCCGAGGGCAAGCCGATCGCCCGGCGCGGCGCGGTGATCGCGGCCCCGGTCGATGCGACCAAGCTGCCCGACTATGTGCGCAACGCGTTCGTCGGCATCGAGGACCGGCGCTTCTACGGCCATTGGGGCGTCGATCCGCGCGGCATCATGCGCGCCTTCGTCCACAATGTGACCAGCGACGGCGGCTCGCAGGGCGGCAGCACGATCACCCAGCAGCTCGCCAAGAACGCCTTCCTCAACTCGCAGCGCACCTTCGGGCGCAAGGCGCAGGAAGTGCTGATCGCCTTCTGGCTGGAGGCCTGGCTGAGCAAGGACGAGATCCTCTCGCGCTATCTCTCCAACGTCTATTTCGGCGACAACGTCTATGGCCTGCGCGCCGCCGCCCGCCATTATTTCAGCGTCGAGCCCGAAGACCTCAGCCTGAGCCAGGCGACGCTGCTCGCCGGGCTGGTGCAGGCCCCGTCGCGCCTCGCGCCGACCGGCAACCTCAAGGGCGCGCGCGACCGGCAGAAGCTGGTGATCGCCTCGATGGTCGATGCCGGGCTGCTGACCAGGGCGAAGGCGGACGCGATCCGCCCGGCGGTGCTCAACGTCACCAAGTCCGAGGACGACCTGCCCAACGGCACCTATTTCGCCGACTGGGTGCTGCCCCAGGCGCGCGACCGCGCCGGCGGCGTCGGCACCGAGCAGACCGTGCAGACCACGCTCGAGCTGAGCGCGCAGCAGGCCGCCGAGCGCGCGGTGCGCGGCGCCGGGCTCAACAAGTCGCAGATCGCGATCGTGGCGATGCATCCCGATGGCCGGGTGATCGCGATGGTCGGCGGCCGCAACTATCGCGAGAGCCCGTTCAACCGCGCCACCCAGGCACGGCGCCAGCCGGGCTCGACCTTCAAGCTGTTCGTCTATCTCGCCGCGCTGCGCGGCGGGATGGAGCCGGACAGCATGGTCGATGACAGCCCCGTCCAGATCGGCGACTGGAAGCCCGAGAACTCCCACGGCGATTACGCCGGCGAGATCACGCTGCGCCGCGCCTTTGCCCGCTCGTCCAACGTCGTGGCGGCGCGGCTGACCCAGAAGTTCGGCGTGCGCGCGGTGACCCAGGCGGCGCGTGACCTCGGCATCTCCACCCCGATTGGCGACGACGCCTCGATCGCACTCGGCACCTCCACCGTCTCGCTGCTCGAGCTGACCGCCGCCTATGCCTCGGTCGCCAACGGCTCCTATCCGGTGCGCCCGCAGGGGCTGAGCGAGGACGAGGCGGCGAGCGATTGGCTCGCGCGGCGCCTGGGCGGGCCGACCCGGTTCAACGGCCGCCAGCTCGACGACCTGCGCAGCCTGCTCGGTACCGTGGTCGAGGCCGGCACCGGACGCGGCGCGGCGCTGCCGATCCCGACCTATGGCAAGACCGGCACCACCCAGGACAATCGCGACGCGCTGTTCATCGGCTATGCGGGCGGCATCGTCTGCGGCGTGTGGCTGGGCAATGACGACAATTCGCCCAATCCCGGCCTGTCGGGCAGCGGCCTGCCGGCACGCGTCTGGCGCGACTTCATGACCCGCGCGCTCGACCTGCGCATCCCGCCGCCCGAGCCGACGGTGGAACCCGACGGCAATGATACCACGCTCGACGATGTGCTGAACGGCGTCGGCGAGTTCATCCAGGGCAGCGGCATCGAGACCCAGGTGGTACCGCAGGGCGTCGATCCCGACGAGCAGGGCGAAGCGCCGATCGACGCGCGCCCGGCCGAGGACCGCAGGCCACGGCGCGACCGTGCACCGGATACGCCGGGACCGCAGGATCGCGCGCGGCCGGATGACCGGCGGGGCGAGGAGCGCTAGGGCGTATCGAAATCCAGTTCTCCGGCGAAGGCCGGGGCCCAGTTGCAATGTCGTTCGAGAGGTTCCCGCGCCATCGATGGTTCGTCGGACCTGGCCCCGGCCTTCGCTGGGGAACCAAGGAAACTGAAAGCTGGTACCGCCCGGGTTTGGGGGCCTTGGCCGTCCTCCGTTCAGCTTGGCAGCAGCAAGGGCGGCGCCGAACGAACGGCAATGGATGGATACTGCGCGCACGGATAGCGAATCCAACCTGGGGAAAGCGCACCGATGATGAGAGACACCAGAGTCCGATCCTTGAAACTCGCGGCATTGTGCCTCGGGGTGCTCGCTGCATCGTCCGGCGGTACGTCCGCGCAATCCCGGGAACGCGCGGCGACATCCGCAAGGAGCATGTCGCTCGACAGAGCGGAGATCACTGCAGTCGGTGTCGATGCTTCCCGCGTGAGGTATCGTGGTGCGCGCGCGCTTCGCCTGGAGGTCGTTCGGGCCGGTGCCACCAGTGATGCCACGTTCGCGCGCCTCGATGGGGTTCAGGCCAGGGATTTCACGATCGACCTGGTGCTGGCCGGGCAACCGGTCAAGAACGATACGGATGCCAGGGGGTTCGTCGGAATCGCCTTCCGGATTTCGGAGGATTCGAAGAAATTCGAGGCCATCTACATCCGCCCGACCAATGGCAGGGCCACCGACCAGCTGCGGCGCAATCACAGCACCCAATATATCTCCCATCCCGACTATCCCTGGCATCGGCTGCGGAAGGAACATCCGGGACAATATGAATCCTATGCCGATCTGGAATCCGGCGCATGGACCAGGCTCAAGCTCGTGGTCCGCGGCACCACCGCGCAACTCTACATCAATGGCGCCGGCCAGCCGAGCCTGATCGTCAACGACCTGAAGCTTCCCGCGGAGGAAGGGCGCATCGGCCTGTGGGTGGGGCCAGGGTCCGAGGGCTATTTCAAATCGATGACCATAAGGAAGCGCCAGCCCTAGCAGGTATCGGCATCCGGCTTTCGCCGGGGATCGATTGAGCTAATGTCGGGTAACGCCCCCTGACCAGCCCTTCCGCTCGCCGTCCATTTCCGATAGCCCTGCCCCCGGAGCCACTTGCACGCGAGACAAGTCCATGGGCAGTCTTTGGTGGATACTCCCGATCGGCGCGCTGATGCTCTGGTGCGTCATCCAGTTCCTCAGGGGCGGCGGGCCGCCCTCCGGCAGGGATGAAAGCAGCACATCGCTATACGACTGGGGTAACGGGAACGAGTGAGGGACCTGGCTGCGGCACTGGTTTGTTGACCTTGGTGCGCGGTCCTCGCATGGACCGGCCATGCGCTTCTTCTCCGACAACGCCGCCGCCGTCTGCCCCGAGGTCTTCGCCGCGCTCGGCAAGGTGAACCAGCTCGACACCGCCTATGACGGCGACAAATACTCGCAGTCGCTCGACAGCGCGTTCTCGGACCTGTTCGGCACTGCGGTGCGCGCGCTCTGGGTGCCGACCGGCACGGCGGCGAACAGCCTCGCCTTGGCGGCGCTCTGCCCGCCCTATGGCGGCG
This sequence comes from Sphingomonas sp. OTU376, assembly GCF_038440415.1. NCBI lineage: Bacteria > Pseudomonadati > Pseudomonadota > Alphaproteobacteria > Sphingomonadales > Sphingomonadaceae > Sphingomonas > Sphingomonas sp. OTU376. Next base: position 55,299 of record NZ_JASATQ010000011.1, read on the forward strand.
TGGTCTGCCACCGCGATGCGCACATCAATGTCGACGAATGCGGCGCACCCGAATTCTACACGCACGGCGCCAAGCTGCTGGTCGGCGAAGGCGCAGGCTCGAAGCTGACCCCGGACGCGATCCGCGCGGTGATCGATCCGATCCGGCCGGACGTCCACCAGGTCCAGCCGCACGCGATCTCGATCACCAACGCGACCGAATATGGCCTGGCCTATACGCCCGACGAGGTCGCGGCGATCGGGGCGCTGGCGAAGGACCGCAAGCTCGGGCTGCACATGGACGGCGCGCGCTTCGCCAATGCCGTCGCGCATCTCGGCTGCCATCCGGGTGACGTGACCTGGCGCGCGGGCGTCGACGCGCTGAGCTTCGGCTTCGTCAAGAATGGCGGGATGAGCGCCGAGGCGCTGGTGTTCTTCAAGCCCGAGCTGGCGGACGCCACGCTTTATCGCCGCAAGCGCGCAGGGCTGCTCTTCTCCAAGGGCCGCTATCTGGCGGCGCAGATCCTCGCGCTGCTCGAGGACGATCTGTGGCTCCGCCACGGCCGCGCGGCCAATGCCGGCGCGGCGCTGCTGGCGCAGGCGGCGGGCGAGCGGCTGGTGCACGCCGTCCAGGCCAACGAAGTGTTCCTCAAGGTGAGCCCGGCGGAAGCCGCGGCGCTGCGTGCGCTCGGCTTCGACTTCTACGACTGGGCCGAAGGCGAAGTGCGGCTGGTGACCAGCTGGGACCAGAGCGAGGACGCGATCCGGCCGCTGGCCGACGCCATCGCGGCGCTGTGAGCGCGGAACCAGCTCCCCAATCGACGCGCCTCAGCGTCCTGATCCCGTTCGCGATCGTCACGCTGATCTGGGGCTCGACCTGGATCGTGATCCGCGACCAGCTGCTGGTGGTGCCGCCGAGCTGGTCGGTGACCTATCGCTTCACCGTGGCGGGCGTGACGATGCTCGGCTGGGCGCTGTTGCGCGGCGAGCGCCTGGCGATGGATACGCGCGGCATCGGCTTCGCGGTGCTGCTCGGGCTCGCGCAGTTCGTGCTCAACTTCAACCTGGTCTACCGTTCGGAGCAGTACATCACCTCGGGCGTGGTCGCGGTGGTCTATGCGCTGCTGCTGGTGCCCAATGCGGTGCTGGCGCGGATCTTCCTGGGCCAGAAGATGGGCCGCCAGCTGGTGATCGGCTCCGCCATCGCGGTGGCAGGCGTCGCGCTGCTGTTCGTCCATGAGGCGCGGCTGAGCGCGGTCGGGCCGCATGCGGCGCTGCTCGGCATCGGCATCGCGCTGGGCGGCGTGATGTGCGCGTCGGTGGCGAATGTCATGCAGGCGACGAGCACCGCCAGGGCCTATCCGATGGCGACGATGCTCGGCTGGGCGATGCTGAGCGGCGCGGTGCTCGACGCGCTGTTCGCGCTCGCCACGGTCGGCGCGCCGGTGTTCGACTGGCGGCCGAGCTATGCCGGCGGCATCCTCTATCTCGGCGTGCTGGGATCGGCGGTGAGCTTCAGCCTCTATTTCCGGCTGATCCGCACGATCGGCCCGGCCAAGGCGGCCTATACCGGGGTACTGATCCCGGTGATCGCGATGCTCTTCTCCACCCTGTTCGAGGGCTATCGCTGGTCGTGGCTGGCGGCCGGCGGCGCGGTGCTGGTGGTCGCCGGGCTGGTCGTGGCGCTCAAGGCGCGCAGGCCCAACCGGTAATCCGGATAGCGCGGGCGCCAGCCGAGAATGCGCTTCGCCTTCCCGTTCGCGACGCGCCGGTTCTCCGCATAGAAGGCGCGGGCCTGGGGGCTGAGGTTTGCCTGTTCGAGCGGCACCAGCGGCGGAACCGGCAGGCGGAGCAGCGCGCAGCCATAGGCGAGGACGTCGCTCTGCGGCGCGGGGCAATCGTCGGCAAGGTTATAGGCGCCGGGCGGACCGTCGAACCCGGCGATCACGCCGCCCACGATATCCTCGACATGCACCCGGCTGAACACCTGCCCCGGCACGTCGATCCGCCTGGCCTCGCCGGCGCGGATGCGGTCGAGCGGCGAGCGGCCGGGGCCGTAGATGCCGGGCAGGCGGAAGACGCGGGCACCCAGCGCCAGCCAGGCGGCGTCAGCGTTGCTGCGCGCGGTCCGGCGTCCGGTGCCGGTGGGGGCGGTCTCGTCCACCCAGGCGCCGCCGGTATCGCCATAGACGCCGGTCGAGGAGAGATAACCGATCCACGCGCCCGACGTGGCGATCTGCGCGCCGTACGCGGCGAGGACAGGGTCATCCTCGCCCGGCGGAACGGTGGAGAAGATGTGCGTGGCACCCGCGATCTCGCCCGCCCGCCCGGCGAAGTCCTCGCGGGTGACGGTGGCGATCTCCGCCTGTCCCGCCAGCCGCGCGATCAGGCGGCTGGCGCTATAGCCCGGACCGAACACCAGCAGCCGCATCTAGCTTCCCCTCCCTGGAAGGGAGGGGATCGAGGGGTGGGTCGCGTCCAGGCAATACTGCCGCCAAAGATGCAATGGCCGCCCCATCGCGGGAATCCACCCACCCCCGGCCCCTCCCTTCCAGGGAGGGGGGCAGAGGTCACTCCGCTCCATAGCCCCCGAACTGGACCCCGAAGAAATCGCCCTTGTTCCAGCGCGGCCGCTCGGGCGCGTCGGTGAGGGTGCGGGCGATCGCATAGTTCAGCCGCATATACTTGGCGGCCGAGTTCCAGTCGAACGGCAGGTCGATCTGGTCGGAGGGCTTGTGGTAATTCTCGGCCAGGAACTTCTTCTGCGCCTCGGCGCCCTGCCCGCCCGGCCCGGTATCGAGCGACACTGCCGGCACGCCCGACTTGACGAAGCTGTAGTGATCGGAGCGGACGAAGAACATCTCCTCCGGGCTCGGATCGGGCACGACCTTCAGTCCCTCGGTAGCCGCCGCCGCCGCGATCACCGGCCCCAGGCTCGAGCGCTCGCCGCCCAGCGCCACCACATCGACCAGCGGATAGGTGAGGATCGGCATGTCCATGTTGACGTCGGCAACCAGCTTGTCCTTCGGCACCGGCGGATAATGCGCGAAATAGTCGGAGCCGAGCAGCCCCTTCTCCTCGCCCGCCAGCGCCACGAACAGCATCGAGCGCTTCGGCTTCTCGCCCGAGGCGATGAACTTGCGCGCCACTTCGAGCATCGTCGAGACGCCCACCGCATTGTCCATCGCGCCATTATAGATGCGGTCGCCGTTCACCGCGTCGCCCACCCCGACATGATCGAGATGCGCGGAGAGCACGACATATTCGCCCTTGAGCGCGGGATCGCTGCCCGGGATCATCCCGACCACGTTGCGGGTCGACTGGGTCACCAGCCGCGTCTTGCTCGCCACCTTGAGCGTGCCGATCAGCGGACCGGTCGGGATCTTCGTGCCCTTGCGCTCGGCGGCCAGCACCTCGGACCATTTGATCTTCGCGCCCTGGAACAGCTTCTCGGCGCCGGTGCCGCCGACATAGCCGACCGGCGGCGCCCCCGCGGCGATGGCGAAGGCGGTGCCGTCCGGCCGCGCCCAGCTGTTCCGCTCATAGTCGTAATAGGGAACGATCGCTTCGAACGGGAACTGCTCGCGCTGCGCGACGGACTCCAGCACGACCACCGCCACCGCGCCCTTGGCCTGCGCGATCGCCGCCTTCTGCTCGTCGTCGCCGAAATGCGCCTCGACTTCGTTGGGCAGCCCCTTGGGCACGCCGGGGAGGATCGCGACGATCTTCCCCTTCACGTCGAGCCCCTTGTAGTCGTCGCGCTTCCCCTCGGGATAGACGATGCCGTAGCCGGCAAAGACCATCCCGCCCTCGGCCTTGAAGTCCGGGGTCGCCGGCGCCGGGGTGTTGACGAAATCGATGCCGAACTGGAGCGGGATCTCGCTCGACCCGCGCACCAGGCTCCACTTCGCCTTCTCGGCCGGCTTGAACGCCACCAGCTTGAGCGGCTGGAACCAGCTGCCCTCCACCCCCGGCTGCAGCCCGATCGCGAGCATCTGCGCCGCGACATATTCGGCCGCGATCTCATAGTCGCGCGTCCCCGCCTCGCGCCCGCGCATCGCATCCGAGGCAAGGAACTGGACATGCCCCTTCAGCGCCGCCTGTTCGGGCGGCAGCGGCTGGGGCGCCGTCTGCGCATGCGCGAGCGGTGCCGCGAGCAGCGCGGCGGCGAGGAGGAGGCGGCGCAGGATCATTTAGCCATCGGGCCCTTGTACAGCGTGCCGAAGAAGTCGCCCTTGTTCCACACCGGCTTGTCCGCGCCATCGGCAATGGCGCGGGCGATCGCATAGTTCAGGCCGACGAAGCGCAGCCCCTGCTTCCAGTTGATCAGCTCCACCTGGTCCGAAGGCTGGTGGTAGTGCTTGTCGAGGAACTCCTTGGTCGCGGCAGCCCCCTCGCCGCCCGGCCCGAGATCGAGCGAGACCGCGGGGATGCCCGCCTTGACGAAGCTGTAGTGATCCGAGCGGACGAAGCTCGCTTCCTCTGGCGTGGGATCAGGCACCAGCTTGACGCCCTCGGCCGCCGCGGCCTGCTCGACGATCTTGCCCACCGTGCTGCGATCCGCGCCATAGGCGACGAGATCGACGAAATTGTAGGTCAGGATCGGCATGTCGAGATTGACGTCGGCGACGATCGATCCCTTGGGCACGGTCGGGTTGGCGGCGAAATATTCGGAGCCGACCAGCCCCTTCTCCTCCGCCGTCACCGCGACGAACAGGATCGAGCGGCTCGGCGCCTTGCCCGATGCCTGGAAACGCCGGGCGACCTCGAGCATCGAGGCGGTGCCCACGGCATTGTCCATCGCGCCGTTATAGATGGTGTCGCCCTTCGCATCGGGCTTGCCGACGCCGACATGATCGAGATGGGCGGAGATCACCACATATTCGCCCGCCTTGTCGGTGCCCGGCAGCAGGCCGGCGACATTGTTGGCGCTGAGCTTGCGGATCGCGGTGTTGGCGGTGCCGGTGATCGTCACGCCGATCGCGCCGGTGGGCAGCTTCTTGTCCGCCTTGTCGGCGACGAGCACCGCGTCCCACTTGATCTTCGAGCCGGCGAACAGCTTCGCCGCGCCGTCAAAGCCCAGATAGGCGAAGGGCGGCGCGCCGCCGCCCGCGTCCGATCCGGCCCAGGTCATCGCCTCGCTCTGCGCATAGCCGACGCTGACCGCGAACGGGAAGATCGCGTGGCGGGCATTGCCCTCGAGCAGGATCACGCCGACCGCGCCATGGCGAGCGGCAACCGCCGCCTGCTGGTCGGGCTGCGACGAATGCGCGCGGATGTCGCTCGGCAGGTCGTGCGGCGAATCGCGCAGCACCGCGACGATCGCACCCTTGGCGTTCAGCCCCTTATATTCGGCCTCGCTGCCATAGCCGGCGAACACCACGGGCCCGGCAACCGCGACCTTGGGGTTGGACGGCACCGCGCGGGCGACATAGTCCTTGCCCCATTCGAGCGGGGTCTGGACACCGCCCCGGGTCATGACGAGCGTGCCGTGATCGGCCGACTTGTAGGCGACCAGCGGCACCGGCTGGAACCACGTCCCGTCCACGCCCGCCGGCTTGAGCCCGGCGGCGAGCATCTGCGCCGCGACATATTGCTCGGCGATGGTCAGCTCCGGCGAACCGGTGTCGCGGCCCTTCATCGCATCCGAGGCGAGGAACTGGACATGCGCCTTGAGCGCCGCCTCGTCCTTGCTGAGGTCCTGGGCGAAAGCGGGAGTCGCCGCGAGCAGGGTCGCGGCGAGCAGGAGTGCGCGCTTCATCATCACTTGGCGCCCGCGCCTTCATAGGTGAGGCCGAAAAAGTCGCCCTTGTTCCACACCGGCTTCTGGTCGCCATCGGCGATCTCGCGCGCGATGCGATAGTTCACATCGACGAAGCGCACGCCCGATTCCCAGTCGATCGCCGGCAACTGGCCGACTTCGTCCGAGGGCTGGTGATAGTGGTTCTTCATGAAGTGATCGATCGCCGCGCGGCCCGGGCCGCCGGCACCCGGCCACAGGAAGACCGAGGGCACACCCTTGCGGACGAAGTTGTAATGGTCCGAGCGGACGAAGATGTTCTCGCCGGGCAGCGGATCGTCCGACAGCGGCACGCCGATCGCCTTGCCGGCGCGCTCGACGATCGGGCCGAGCGTCGAGTGGCTGGCGCCGTACACCACGATGTCCTGGAACTTGTAGGTGATGATCGGCATGTCGAGGTTCACATCGGCGACGATGCTCGACAGCGGCACGGTGGGGTTGTTGGCGAAATAGTCCGAGCCGACCAGGCCCTTCTCCTCGGCGGTAACCGCGAGGAACAGGATCGAGCGGCGCGGCTTGGTGCCCGCCGTCTTGAAGCGCTTGGCTTCCTCGATCAGCGAGGCGATGCCGACGGCGTCGTCGAGCGCGCCGTTGTTGATCGTGTCGCCGGTCTTGTCCGGGCGGCCGACGCCGATGTGATCGAGATGCGCCGAGAGGACCACGACTTCCTTCGACAGCGCCGGGTCGCTGCCCGGCAGCATGCCGGCGACATTGTAGCTCTGCACCGGGGTCAGCGCGGTCTTGGCGGCGACGGTGATGCTCACCGGCAGCGCCTCGGCCTTGAACTTCGCGTCATCGGCTTCCGCCGCCTTGGCGATATCGGCCCATTTCTGCTTGGCCCCGGCGAACAGCTTCTCGGCGCCGACCAGGCTGACCGTGCCGGCCGAAGGCGTGCCCGGCGCGGCGATATGACCGGTGCCGTTGGCATTGCCCCAGGTGAAGCGCGCGCGCGCCACCGCGCCGGCATAGACGCTGAACGGGCGCGTCTTGGCGGTGCGCGGCGATTCGAGCGTGATCGTGGCGACCGCGCCATGCTTGGCGGCGATCTCCGACTTGGATGCCGGGTTGGAGAAATGCGCGGCGACTTCGCCGGGGAAGCTCTCGGGCGCGCCGCCGAAATAGGCGACGATCTTACCCTTCACATTGACGCCCTTATAGTCGTCACGGCCTTGGCCGACGATGCCATAGCCGACGAACACCACCGGCGCGGTGACGGTGTAATTGGGCGTCTCGGGATTGGCCGAGGAGACGAAGTCCTTGCCGAATTCGAGCGCGACCGGCGTGCCGCCCTTGCGAGTGAGCGACAGGGTGCCCGGGCCGTCGAGCTTGGCGCTGATCAGCGGCACGTTCTGGAGGTAGCCGCCGTCGTCACCGGCCGGCTTGAGGCCCGCCGCATAGAATTGCGAGGCGACGTACTGCGCGGCGATGTTGAACTCGTTGCTGCCTGCCTCCCGGCCCTTGAGCGCGTCCGAGGCGAGGAACATCACATGGCTCTTGAGCGCGGCCTGGTCGGCCGGCAGCTCGGCATTGATGATCGCATTGCGCTCGGCGGCGGTCGGAGTCGGCGCAGGTGCCGGGGCCGCATCCTGGGCATAGGCGGGCATCGCCAGCGACAGCGCAAGGGCGAGCGGCGTGGAGTTGCGGATCATGTTGGGGGGAACCTCTCGGCAGAAACTCGGTATATCGCTTCGGTAGCACGGCTTGGCGCAGGCGCAAGTCGGCAGATATCGTTACGGCGCGCGGAGATTGAAGTCGCGGCGAGCCGTTGAAACCTGCCGTCATCCCCGCGCAGGCGGGGATCCATTCTGGCTGGCCGCAGTGAGTCTCACAGGTCGCAACGCCAATGGATCCCCGCCTGCGCGGGGATGACGATACAAAATAGCCGGGATCCCGACCAAATTAGGTGTCCCCAATCCAATAGTTGCCCCTATATCCGAGGGATCATGGCAGACGCACGTATCGCACCGCAGACCCCGCAGATCATTCGCCGCGAAGACTATCGCGCGCCGGACTGGTTTGTTCCCGAGATCGCGCTCGACTTCGATCTCGACCCCACCGCGACCAAGGTCCGCGCAACGCTCAAGGTCGAGCGTAACGGCGCGCATGATCGCCCGCTGGTGCTCAACGGCGATGCGCTGGCGGCGGAATCGGTGCTCGTCGACGGCGTCGAGGCGCAGGGCTGGACGATGGACGGGCCCGACCTGGTGATCCCGCTCACCGGCACCGCCCATGTGATCGAGACGGTCGTGACGATCGCGCCCGAGCGCAACACCCAGCTGCAGGGGCTCTACGCCTCCTCGGGCATGCTCTGCACCCAGTGCGAGGCCGAGGGCTTCCGCCGCATCACCTTCTTCCCGGACCGGCCGGACGTGCTGTCGAAGTACAAGGTCCGCATGACCGGCGACAAGGCGCGCTTCCCGGTGCTGCTCGCCAATGGCGATCCGATCGCCCAGGGCGATGCCGAAGACGGGCGCCACTGGGCCGAGTGGCATGATCCCTTCCCCAAGCCGAGCTATCTGTTCGCGCTGGTCGCCGGCGACCTGGTGGCGAACAAGGGGCATTTCACCACGATGAGCGGCCGCAAGGTCGATCTCGGCATCTGGGTGCGCGAAGCCGATCTGCCCAAGACCGATCACGCGCTGCACGCGCTCAAGCTGTCGATGGCGTGGGACGAGAGCGTCTATGGTCGCGAATATGATCTCGACGTGTTCAACATCGTCGCGGTCGATGATTTCAATTTCGGCGCGATGGAGAACAAGGGGCTGAACGTCTTCAACAGCCGCTACATCCTCGCCGATCCCGACACCGCGACCGACTATGACTATGACGCGATCGCCGCGGTGGTCGCGCATGAGTATTTCCACAACTGGTCGGGCAACCGCGTGACCTGCCGCGACTGGTTCCAGCTTTCGTTGAAGGAAGGCTTCACTGTCTTCCGCGACCAGAGCTTCTCGGGCGACCAGGGCAGCAAGGCGGTCAAGCGGATCGAGGATGTGCGCGGCCTGCGCGCCTCGCAGTTCCCGGAGGATTCGGGGCCGCTCGCGCATCCGGTGCGCCCGGACGAATATATCGAGATTTCGAACTTCTACACGGCGACCATCTACAACAAGGGCGCCGAAGTGATCCGGATGATGTCGACCATCCTGGGCCCGCAGAAGTTCCGCGCGGCGACCGATCTCTATTTTGACCGGTTCGACGGCACGGCGGCGACCTGCGAGGATTTCGTGCGCTGCATGGAAGAGGCCGGCGGCGTCGACCTCACCCAGTTCCGCCGCTGGTACAGCCAGGCGGGCACGCCGCGCGTCTCGGCCAACCTGACCCAGGAAGGCGGGCGCGCGCGTCTCAAGCTCGCCCAGAGCGTGCCGCCGACGCCGGGCCAGCCGGTCAAGGAGCCGATGGTGCTGCCGCTCAAGCTCAAGCTGTTCGGCGGCGTGACCGGGCGGCCGATGTGCGACGAGCAGCTGGTGCTTTTGAAGGACGCGGCGCAGGAGATCGTGTTCGAGAACCTCTCCGAGACGCCGGTGCTGTCGATCAACCGCGGCTTCTCGGCGCCGGTGATCGTCGAGACCAACCGGACGGCGAAGGACCTCGCCTTCCTCTCGGCGCATGATGACGATCCCTTCGCCCGCTACGAGGCGATGCAGCAGCTGATGCTCGATACGCTGGTCGCCGCGGTGACCAGCGGCAAGGGCGAGCATGGCGCGGTGATCGAGGCGGTGCGCAACACGCTCACCGACGCGTCGCTCGACCAGGCGTTCATCGCCGAGGCGGTGCTGCTGCCGTCGGACAGCTTCATCGGCGACCAGATGGGCGTAGTCGATCCCGACGCGATCTTCGCGGCGCGCGAGGCGCTGCGCGGCGATCTCGGCAAGGCGCTCAATGCGGAGTGGCGCGCGGCCTATGACGGGGCGCAGGCCAATCGCTTCGAATATTCGCCCGCGGCCAAGGGCGCGCGCCGGGTGAAGACGGTGGCGCTCGGCTATATCGCCGCCAGCGGCGCGGCGGACGCGGCCGAGCTCGCTTATGGCCAGTTCCAGGCGGCGGACAACATGACCGACCGCCAGGGCGCGCTTACCACGCTGGTAAACGGCAATTCGGAAAAACGCACAGAGGCGCTCGAATCCTTCTACCAACGCTACCAGAGCAATTTTCTGGTCCTCGACAAGTGGTTCCAGACCCAGGCGCTGTCCTCGCGCGACGATACGGCGCAGGCCGTCGAGGCACTGGCGAACCACAAGGACTTCACCCTCGCCAATCCGAACCGCGCCCGTGCGCTGATCGGTGCGTTCAGCGTCAACCAGCGGGCGTTCCACGACGTGTCCGGTCGCGGCTATCGCTTCGTGGCGGACCAGCTGATCGCGCTCGATCGCCTCAACCCGCAGACCGCCGCCAAGCTGGTCCCGCCGCTCGGCCGCTGGAAGCGCTTCGACGCGGGCCGCGCCGCCAAGATGCGCGCCGAGCTGGAGCGGATCGTCGCGACGCCGGGGCTGAGCAAGGACATGTTCGAGCAGGCCAGCAAGTCGCTCGACTGAGGCTTTGGTGGCAAGCGCCGGGAAGTAGCTCGGCCCGGCGCAGGCCATATCGACAGGGAAGGAGAAACCCGATGACCCTGTCGAGCAAGACGATCCCCTCGCCGGTCGGCGACCTCACCCTGGTCGCCAGCGGCAAGGGGCTGGTGGCGATCCTGTGGGAGAATGACTCCCCCGATCGCGTGAAGCTGGGCGCGGTTGCCGAAGGCGCGGATCATCCCGTGCTGGCCGCTGCCGAGACACAGCTGAAGGAATATTTCGCCGGCAGCCGGACGGCGTTCGACCTTCCGCTCGATTTCCGCGGTACCGATTTCCAGAAATCGGTCTGGGCCGAGCTGCTCGCCATCCCGTTCGGCGAGACGCGGTCGTATGGCGAGATCGCGATGAAGCTCGGCCGCCCCCAGGCATCCCGTGCCGTAGGTGCCGCCAATGGCCGCAACCCGATCTCGATCGTCGCGCCCTGCCACCGGGTGATCGGATCGACCGGCAAGCTCACCGGCTTCGCCGGCGGGCTGGACGCCAAAGACTATCTGCTGAAGCTCGAAGGCCGCACCGGCTAGGGAGCGTTCGTCCGGCACTCGCGTTGGCGGGGCATGATCAAGCTGATTGCCGCCACTGCCCGAGACCAGCACCGCGTTCGCGAGATCGCCGGGGTCGCCACCCGCTTCGGCCTTGGCGTGCTGCTTGCCCGGCTGGGCTTCGCCGGCGAAGGCGACGAACCCGATGGCGGCGTGCCCCTGCCCCGCCGCACCCGGCTGGCGCTGGAGGCGCTGGGGCCGAGCTTCGTCAAGATCGGCCAGATCCTGGCGACGCGCGGCGACCTGCTGCCGCCCGAATGGATCGCCGAGCTGGAGCAGCTCCACAGCGATGCGCCGACGCTCGATTTCGAAACGATCCGGGCGGCGGTTGAAGAGGTGCTGGGCGAGCGGCCCGAAGCCGCCTTCGCCCGCTTCGACCCCATACCGCTTGCCGCCGCATCGATGGCGCAGGTCCACCGCGCGCAACTGACGGACGGGCGCGAAGTGGTGCTCAAGGTCCGCCGCCCGGGCATCCGCAAGGCGATGGAAGCGGACATGCGGCTGATCGCCGAGCTCGCCGCCCTGGTCGAGCGGAGCAGCGCCGAGGCGCGGCGCTTCGAGCCGGTCGCGCTTGCCCGGCAGCTGCGCCAGGCAATGCTCGAGGAGCTCGACTTCACCCAGGAAGGGCGCAACGCCGATCGCATCCGCGCCGACCTGACCAACCAGCCCGGCGCGGTAGTGCCCGAGATCCATTGGGAGTGGACCAGCGAGACGCTGCTGGTGATGGACTATATCGAGGGGGTGAAGCCGCTCTCGGCGGAAGCACTGCAGGAACGCGGGATCGACCCGCGCGCGATCGCCGAGCTCGGCGCCGACCTCGTCATCGAGATGGTGCTGATCCATGGCCGCTTCCACGGTGATCCCCATCCCGGCAATCTGCTGTGCCTGCCCGGCAACCGGCTGGCGCTGCTCGACCTGGGATCGATCGGCCATGTAGGGCCGGGGCGGCGCGAGGAATTCCTGGGCTTTGTGATGTCGCTCGCCTCGGGCAATCCGCGCGCACTGGCCGAGACGCTGGCGCTCTGGTCCGAAGGGCATGGCGTGCCCCGTCGCACGATCGACCGCGCCGCCGAGCAGATCGTCCAGCGCCATGGCGGCGGGCGGATCGTGATGGCCGAGATGGTGCCCGATTTCCTGCGGCTGCTGCGCGAGGAAGGGCTGGTGATGCCGCCCGACCTGCTGCTGGTGTTCAAGGCCTTCATGACGATGGACGGGGTGCTGGCGCGGATCGCGCCGGGCTTCGACCTGTCGGGCGCGATCCGGCGGGCGCAGGCGCGGCTGGTGGCGGAGCGCTTCGCGCCGGGCCGGCTGGCGGCGAGCGGCGGGATGCTCGCCTGGACGCTGGCCGGGCTGGGCGACGATGCACCCCGGCTGGTGCGCGCGGCGATCCGGCGGATCGAGGCGGAGCCGGTTGGCGACGCGGCTACAGCAGCGGCAATCCGCACCGGAACCGGATGGATCGCCGCCGCGCTGCTGGGCGGGGCGGCGATCCTGGCAGCGGCGTTGCTGCTGGCCTAGGCCATCACGTTCCGGCCGCGCGTCACCGTCGCGGTATGGCCGACGCTCGCCTTGGTGGTGCGCTGGAGGATGGTGTCCATGAACACCCAGTCGTTGGTCGCCTTTTCCGGCGTCAGCGTGAGCGCCATATAGCCGCGGCGGCTGGTGTCGCACCATTTCAGCTCGGGATTGGTGGCCACGAGCGCGGCGGCAATGATCCTGGGATCGGTGCTGCTGCCATTCTCATAGCCCGGCGAGGTGACGCTGTGCCCGGCGAACTCGACGCCGGCCGGCTTGCCGTCCTGACCAAGGTCGAACGCCCAGGCATTGTGGCTGTCGCCGCAGATCACCAGCAGATTGGCGTTCGCCGCCTGGGCCGACTTGAGGAAGCGCGCACGCGCCGCCGGGAAGCCACCCCAATTGTCGAGGTCCGACGGCAGGCCGAGCTTGCTCGCGGTGACGCCGGCCTGGACATAGGCCTTGGTGCCGGCGCCGGCATCGGCCTTGATCCAGTCCATCGCATTCTCGGGCATGCGCTGCTTGCCCATGATCGTGCCGAAGCCGACCACCTGCCACTTCTGGCCCGCGCGCACCGACTTCTTCATCGCATGGCCGAGCCAGGCTTCCTGCTCGGTGCCGAGCATGGTGCGCGCCGGATCCTGGAGCGCGCCGTCGCGGAACTCGATCAACGCCTTTTGCGCATCGGCCGAGCGGAACAGCGGGCCGAGCTCGGGCTCGTCGCTGCGATAGAGCAACCGGCTCTCGGTGCGGAACAGGGTAGCGAGGCCGCCAATGTCATAGCTGCCCCAGGGCGTTTCCGAGACCGGCATCCATTCCTTGAACGCCTGGAGCGCCGCCGCCTTGCGATCGTTCCAGTCAGCTTCGCCGGGCTGGTTGTTCTGCGCGCTCATCTCGCGGCTGTTGTTGGCCGATTCGTGATCGTCCATCTGGACGAGCATCGGCTTGACGCGGTGCAGCTCCTGCAGGTCCGGATCGGAGCGATAGCTGGCATAACGGAGGCGATAATCGGCGAGCAGGATGATCTCGCCGGCCGGCTCGGGCGATCGGCCGCCGACGGGGCCGTCCTTCGGGCCATAGCCGCCCGCCTTATACTCGTAGAGATAGTCGCCGAGATGGACCCACAGGTCGATGTCCTTGCGCGCCGCCGCGTGGCCATAGGCATTGAAATAGCCGAAGGGCAGGTTCGAGCAGGAGAAGATGCCGATGCCGAACCTGGCCGTGTTGCCGACTGGCAGCGTCTTGGTGCGGCCGACCGGCGAGAAGCTGCCGTCCGGCGCCACGAAGCGATAGAAATAGTCGGTGCCGGGCTCGAGGCCCTGGACGGTGATCTTGGCGGTGTGATCGCGCCACGGGCCGGTGATCTGCTCGCCGCCCGAGACGATCCTGGCAAAATCCTCGGTCTTCGAGATCTCGGCCTTGAGCTTCACCGGGCCGCCGCTGACCGGGACATAGCGCGTCCACAGCAGCATCGTGTCCGGTCCCGGCTCGCCGCTGGCAACCGAATGGGTGAAGCCGCGCGCCAGACTCTGCGCCAGCGCGAAGCCCGGGATGGCCAGCGCGCCAAGGCCGAGCGTGCCGGTGAGGATGAGCGAGCGGCGATCGATGCGCAGTGTCATTTTGAGGCGTTCCCAAGCTATTTCGTCGCAAGCCTTGCCGGGCCTGCGTGTCGAGTTCGTGACAGCGTGCGCCATGGACGCTAAGCACAGCGCACGTCGCAAGCAACAAGGCCCTGACCAGACTCCATGCCGCATCACCTTCCGCCCGGGGCTTCGCGCTCCTGATGGCAAGCAAGTCCGAAGTGCTGGGGAGCCGGACGACTCGCCTGACCGACCTCACCACAGGGTTCGCCCAGCTGCCGCGCTGGTCCATCCTGTTGCTTGCTGCCGTCGTGGTGCGCGCGCTGACCTTCGGGAACCCGGTGGTCCATGTCGATGAGGAATTCTACTTCGTCACGGCGCAGCAGATGCTGCACGGCGCGGTGCCCTTTGTCGATGTGTGGGACCGCAAGCCCGTCGGCCTGTTCCTGATCTACCTGCTGCCCGCCGCCTTCGGCGTGCCGGCGGGAATCTGGGTATATCAGGCGATGGCGCTGGCCTGTGTGGTGGGCACCGCCATGCTGATCGCGCGGCTTGCCGAAAAGGCCGGCTGGGAACGCGGTGCGCTGATCGCGGCCCTGCTCTATCTGTTCATGATCAACTTTGCCGATGGCCAGGGTGGCCAGGCGCCGGTCTTCTACAACCTGCTGATGGCCTGGGCCTTCCTGCTGGTGGTGCCTAAGCCCGAGGACCAGAGCGGCGACCGCCGCCGCATCCATCGCGGCACGCTGGCCATGCTGATCGTCGGCGTGGCGATGCAGGTGAAGTATTCGGTGGTGTTCGAGGCGATGTTCCTCGGCATCTGGCTGATGTGGCGCGAGATGCGGCTGGGCACCAGCATCGCCCATATCCTGCGCCGCGGTTGCCTGTGGGCAGCGGCGGTGTGGCTGCCGACGCTGATCGTCTGGGCCGTGTTCATCCTGATGGGGCATGGCGAGGCCTGGTTCTACGCCAATTTCGGTTCGATCGTGGACCGGCTGAGCGATCCGCCCCTGGTGCTGCTGCGCGCCTTCCTGAAGATCGCGCTGATCCTGGGGCTGCTGCTGATCGTCTCGGGCCTGTCGCGCCATGTGCCGGTGAAGGACCCGAGCGAGCATCCGGTGCGCGCGCTGTTCTTCGGCTGGCTGATCGCCGCCGTCATCGGGCTGCTCGTGTTCGGCAGCTGGTTCAACCATTATGCCCTGCCGGTGCTGGTGCCGGCCAGCCTGTGCTGTGCCGGATATCTGGGCGGCACCGAATTCGGCCGAAAATGGGTGGCGCCGGTGATGCTGCTCGCAGCGGGCCTGGGCGGCGAGTATACCGCCTGGAGCGCCAAGTGGCACCGCGGAAATGCCGAGCAGCTCGAAGCGCTCGCCGATGGCATCGGCAAGGGCAGCGGCTGCATGTACGTCTATTCGGGCAACGCCATCCTCTACAGCTATACCGATCGCTGCACGGTGACGCCGTGGATCTTCCCCAGCCATTTGTCGCGCGAGCGCGAGAATGGCGCGCTGGGCGTCGATCAGCTCGAGGAGATCAACCGGATCTTCGCCAACCCGCCCGAGATCGTGGTGATGCGCCCGGCCTATTATGGCGAGCGCGCGGAATCGCACCAGTTGGCGGTGAAGCGGATGGACGAGCTGGGCTATCGCCTGCGGGGCCGCTGGCCGCTCGGCGATCTCTACATCTCGGTCTACGAGTTGCCGGAAGCCCGCAAGTCGACGCCGCCGCGCCTGGCTTCGAGCAAGCCGGCATAATAGGTCATCAGCTCGGCGGCGTGATCGGCGTCGCTGCGGACCTTGCCGGCGGCGATGCGCGCGGCATTGCGCAGGATCGTCTGCTCGCGGCCGAACATGCGGCGAATCGCGTCAGCCGCCGAATAGGCGTCACGGGCGCGATAGGTTTCGGCGAACAGCGGATCGGCGATCTCGGCGAAGCCGCCCTCGTCCGGCCCGATCAGCGGCAGGCCCGAGGCAAGCGCTTCCGAGGCGACGAGTCCGAACGGCTCCGCGTCCGAGCCGTGGATCAGCGCGTCGCAGCTCGCCATGATCCGCGAGAAGCGCACCCGGTCATAGACCGGGCGGAAGATCTTGATGTGCGGGCTGCCGGCGATCCGCTCCTCGAGCTGGCGCCGCTGCGGGCCGTCGCCGATCAGCATCAGCCCCACCGGCAGGTCGTTCGCCGCCGCCTCGACCGCGTCGATCACCAGCGGCCAGCGCTTTTCCTTGTGATGCCGGCCGAGCCCGAGCAGCAGATGCCCCTCGGGCGGCAGGCCGAGCTGGGCGAGCAACGCCACGCGCAGCTTCTCGTCTCGCAGGTCGGGCGAGAACCATTGCCGCTCAATCCCCAGCGGCATCGATGCATCGACATGCATGCCGCGCCGGCGGAAACGCTTGGCGAGCGCCGGACCGTTGGTGACGAACGCGTCATAGGACGCAAGGAAGCGGTTCATGTACCGCGTGTACCAGGCAAAGGCCTGCTCGACCTGGATCGGCGTCGCCACGCTGTCGAGCCAGCGCTGCGGATAGGCGCCGATATTGTCGCCATGCGCGAAGAACACCTTCACCGCATCGCCCTTCCACCGCGCCACGGTCCAGCCGGGCAGCCAGGGCGAGCTGGTCTCGACGATATCGGGCTTCAGCTCGTCGAGCAGGTTCCAGACCGGCTCGTCCTTGACGAAGATGCCGTAGTTGCGATCGAGGATCAGCGGCGGCGCCTTCACCCAGATCACGCGGCCGCCGCCGGGCCGCTCCTCCACGCTCGATTCGAGCGCGGGGGCGATCACGGTCAGCTCATGGCCCATATCGGCCATGATCCCCATCTTGCGATCGAGATAGGTGCGTACGCCCCCGCCGGTGGGGGAGTAGAACTCGTTGACGTCGACGATGCGCATCCGCCGCACCTTCCCTAGTCGTCGAGCGGGCCGAAGCCGCCCAGGCCCCTCAGATATTGGGCCTTGATCGTGATCTGTCCACCAGCCGGGCCGACATTGACCAGCGCCTGGCGTACCTTGGGCCGGCTGCGGCCGAGCTTCTGGTTGCTGGCGAAGCCGGCGCCGTCCTCCCAGAAGTTGAACTTGTTCTTGCCGTCGCGGTCATGCGTGAACAGCACCGCCCAGGTGCCGGCCTGGGGTGCGCGGATGCAGATGCGCACCGGGCCCGACTGCGGCACCGACGCCCAGACGCGGCGGAACGGCTTGCCTTCCTTCTTGAGCGAGGTGTCGTCGCGCAGGAAGTCTTCCTCGTTCGGCGGATAGAGCTCGACCTTGAGCCGGCCGGTCCGGTCCTTGAGGCCGGTGACGTTGACATAGAGCCGCGCACCGCCGGGGATCGCGCAGGTGCCGTCGACCGGATCCTGCTGCGCGGCGGCCGGGCTCGCGGCGAAGGCGAGCAGGGCGGCGGTGCTGGCGGTCAGGACGCGGATCATTGCTGCTTGTTCCTCATGAGCAGGGCCTGGACGCTGAACCCTCCGATCAGCGTGACATGGGCGAGAAGGGTGAGTCCGGCGATCAGCGCCATCAGCTCGGACATCGCCGAGCCCTGGCCGATCACCACCCCGGTGATCGCGGCGAAGGCGGCTTCCTTGCTCGGCACCAGCGGCAGGCGCCAGACGAGCAGGCGGCCGGCGGCCATCATCAGCCACACGCCGATCGATACGTTCGGCATCGCCAGATGCCAGGCGATGGCGACGAGCAGCGATCCGGTGAGGATACGGATGCAGTGGACCATGAACACCCACCACAGCTCGCGGCGGGGCAGCGAGAAGACGCGCTTGGAGAAGAGCAGGAAGGGCAGCGACATCAGCGCCAGCACCCCGACCGATCCGATCACCGCCAGCTTCCACTGCGGCGGCACCAGCCCCAGATAGAGCGGCAAGCCGAGGATCATCATCACAAAGGTGATCGCGTTGCCCGCGATCGCCGACAGGATCATGACGTCCTTCACCGCGCCGAAGGGCGCCGCGACCATCTGGGTGCGCTGGCGGGCCCAGGCGTAGAAATAGGCCTCACCCGAATAGCCGAACAGCACTTCGTTCGAGATGCGCTTCTTGTGGAGCGCGGCGAGTCCGGCGAGCGGAATCTGCCACAGCCGTTTGAAGATGATATAGTCGAAGGTCGGCGGCCCCACATAATAGAGCGCGAAGACCAGATAGAAGAGCGGGTTGGTCGGCAGCGTGCGGTACAGGCCGGCCAAGCCCGAGCCGAACAGCTCGCGGCCAAGCGCTACGATCATCAGCAGCGTCAGCGCACCGCCGACGAGCGCCGGCCAGCGACGCTTGATCTTTTCGACGGGCTCAAGGCCCGCAAGGTCGGGCGCGCCCGGAAGGGGAACGGCCTCGACAACGCTCGTGTTCACCGAAGCCTCCAAACTGGGTTCGTTCACTGATTCGTATCCGCTGCCTAAATAACCGGCATATTACAGTACTTTACCGGCGCCATGCGGCTTTGCAGCCCCCAGTTCACACGACGCGAAATTGGCTGGTGACAGCAGAATGCGGTTTATTGCGGGGGCGATTTGGGCGTAAGAGTGGCAATTCGCAAGGTCTATGTTGCACTGCACCCATCCTGAAACCGCCCATCACATCCTCACTTATGCCCAGCGCTTGCAGGGCGGCGGTGTGGAGCGGGCGATGCTGCGCATGGCTGCCGGGTGGCTGCGCCAGGGGCGCCGGGTGACCTTGGTGCTGGGCAGCCGCGAGGGACCGCTGGCCGCCGAGATCCCAGACGGAATCGACCTGATCGAACTGGGCGACCCGCGATATCAGGCGCTGTTCCGGCTTGCCGGCGAGGTGCGGCGGGTACGGCCGGATATCCTGTTCTGTCCCGGCAATCGCTATACCGGCGTCACCGCGCTCGCGCGCCTGCGGCTGGGCCGCACATCGCCGCCGATCGTCGGCAAGGTCTCGAACGCGCTGGTGCGCCCCGAGCTCTCTCCGGGCGCCGCCTGGCGCTATCGCCAGTGGCTCAAGCTCCACCCACGCTTCCTCGACCATGTCGTGGCGATGACCCCGGCGATGGCGGCGGAAGCGATCGCCGAAATGGGCATGCCTGCCGCGCGGGTGAGCGTCATCGCCAATCCACCGGCCGCTACGATCGCCGGCGCGGCACCCGTGACCTTGCCCGACGGACGCTATTTGATCGGCGTCGGCCGGCTCGAACCGCAGAAGCGCTGGGACCGGCTGCTGTCCGCCCTGCCCCGGCTGGTGGATCAACAGGTGAAGCTCCTCCTGCTCGGCGAAGGCGGCGCTCGCGCGGAACTCGAAGCGCAGGTGGCGGCGTTGGGGCTCGGCGACCGGGTGACGATGCCGGGCCATGCCGGCGATCCGCTGCCCGCTCTGAAAGGCGCGGCAGTGGCGGTGCTGACTTCGGACTATGAAGGCGTACCCGGCGTGCTGCGCGAGGCGCTGTCGGTGGGGACGCCGGTGGTCTCGACCGAATCGAGTGTTGCAGTGCGCGAGATCGTCCATGCGCCCGAACTGGGAACGGTGATCGACCGCGAGGACGCCGAGGGGCTGGTCGCGGCACTGGACCATTGGCTGCGTGCAGACGCGGTGCGGCCCGCGCCGGTCGCGGTGAGCGGCGATCCGATCGCGGAATATCTCGCGCTGTTCGATCGGCTGGTTGGGGAGAAGTAGCCGTCATCCCGGCGGAAGCCGAGATGACGAAGATCGATCACCGCAGCCGGATCTTCGCCCCCAGCCACAAGGTCCGAGGCAGGGCGCGTTCGATCACGCCGGGCCCGCTGATCCCGGCCTGGACCTCGGCATCGAAGATATTCTCTGCCCGCGCCTGGAGCGCGAAGCTGCGCGTGAGCGGCAGCACCGCACCGGCGTCGAGCGTGAAGGCGCCCTTCAAGGTTCGTGTGTTCTGGTCGTCCTCGAACTGCGGCCCGGCGTAGCGCGCGGTCAGCGAGGCGCCGGCATCGTCCCGGCTCCAACCGAGAGTCGCGCTCGCCTGGTGGCGCGCGGTCTGGGCCGGGCGAAGCCCGTCGAGCGGCGCGGACACGCCCGAGGCGGAAACCCGCGAATCGGTATAGGCATAGGAAGCCCCCAGGCTGAGATCGCCCGACGTCCAGCGGCCGTCGAATTCGACGCCCTTCGCCGTCACCGCGTCGAGATTCCGGCGCTGGCGATAGAAGCCCGCCGCCGAGACGAACCCAACGCCGGGGAAGGTGCCGGGGCCCTGGGCAATCGTGACATTGGCGATCGCGCCGTCGAGCCGGTTCCAATAACCGGTCGTACGGAAGCTGAGCGTGCGGCTCGGCCGCCAGTCGGCACCGACCTCCGCACCGGTCAGCCGCTCGGGATCGAGCGCGGCGTTCGCCGCAGTCGCGTCGGCACCGGCCCGGAAGGGACGGTAGAGCTCGTTGAGTGTCGGCAGGCGCCAGCCACGATAGCCGGCCATGCGCAGGGTCACTGCGCCGAATCGCCAGGCCGCACCGGCCCGTCCGGTGGCTTCCCAGCCGTGACGATCGGGGAAGCGGCTGTCAGTCAGCACCGGTCCCGGTGCCAGCGAAGTCTCGCGCAGCGATCCGCCCGTAATGTCCCAATGATCGAGTCGGCCGCCCAGGCTGAGCGTCAGCGGACCGCTTTCATAGCTGGCATCGGCAAAGCCGCCCACCGTCAGGCTCTCGCCGCCCGCGCCCCGGCGGCGAGTGGGCAGGCCGGCGACATAGGTGAACAGCTCCTCGGTCTGGCCCGACACCCGGCGCAGGTCGCTGCCGAGACGCAGGGTCACCCCGCCGCCAATGGGTGGGGCGATCTCGAAGCGCGCGCCGATGCCGGTAGCGGGCACCGCATATTGGTCGAGCGTGGCGGTCGCCGTGGTCCGCGTATCGTTGACGCTGGCAAAGCCCGAGGCGAAACCGCGCGTCTGTAGATAGGCGAGGGCCGACCAGCCCCAGGTGCCGCGGCCGACAAGGCGGATGCTGGCATCGGCGCCCTCGCTCTTCACCCGGGTGAAATCGACGCCGCGATCGCGGTGGTCGGTAAAGGCGGAAAGATTGGCCTGCAGCTCGACATCGCCGCCAAGGTCGGTGACCGCGCGCAGCGCCGCCGCCGCCTGCTCATAGGGCGCCGGCCGATCCGCCGGGCCGC
The DNA here is from genome assembly GCF_038440415.1 of Sphingomonas sp. OTU376. NCBI lineage: Bacteria > Pseudomonadati > Pseudomonadota > Alphaproteobacteria > Sphingomonadales > Sphingomonadaceae > Sphingomonas > Sphingomonas sp. OTU376. The sequence continues at coordinate 76,371 of NZ_JASATQ010000011.1, forward strand.
GATCACCCTCGACGATCGGCGTGAAACCGTCGCCTCGGGCATATTGGCCGGCAAGCGTGACGAAGCCGCGCCCCAGGGTTGCCGCGCCGACGCCCGAGACGTCGATGCTGTCGCGGCTGCCATAGAGCGCATCAAGGCCGAGGGCACCGAGCTGTGCGGGGCTGCCACTCTCCAGCTCGATCGTGCCGGCCAGCGCGCCCGGCCCGGCATAGCCGCTGCCGCCGCCCCGGACGATGCGGGCGCCGGCGAGACGATTGGGGAGATAGGCCGGAAAGGCGACCCAGCCGCCGAACGGATCGGCCTGGGGCACGCCGTCGAGCAGTAGCAGCGCCCGACTCGAGGCATTGCCGCCCAGGCCGCGCAGCGTAATGCCCTGTGAGGTCGGATGCGCCGAACGCGAATCGGAACGGCGGAACTGGGCGAGCCCGGCAGCATCGCGCAGCGCATCTTCGAGCCGGCCGCTGGCGGTGCCGGCGATCCGCGCACGATCGATCGTCACCACATCATAGGCGGCATCGCCCGGAGGCGCCTCCAGCCCGCGCCCGGTGACGACAATCTCATCGGGATCACGGTCCTGGGCAAAGGCCGGCGCGGCGAGCAGCAAGCCCGCCGCGATCCCCAGGCGCCTCACTTCGGCGCCACGGCGTCGGGACGGGCAGCGGCGAAGGCGGGCAGCGCGGCGCAGGCCGCGTCGATCGCGACCAGCCGGGGAAAGGCATCCAGCGGCGTGTCGAAGCGCCGGGCATTGTACATCTGGGGCACCAGGAACAGGTCGGCCACGCCGGGGGCCGCGCCGCCGAGGAACGGGCCGTCGCCGGCCATCGCTTCCAGCGCGGCGAAGCCCTCGGCGATCCAGTGGCGAGTCCAGTCGTTCCGCCCCGCCTCGTCCACGCCCATTTCCTTCAGCCGACGCATCACGCGCAGGTTGTTGAGCGGGTGGGTGTCCGCCGCGATCACCAGCGCCCGGGCCAGCGCGGCGGCGCGGGCATCGGGATCGGCGGGAATCAGCCTCGGCTCCGGATAGCGCGCGTCGAGCCAGTCGAGGATCGCCAGGCTTTGGGTGATGACATGGCCGTCATCCGCCTCCAGCGCCGGCACGAAACCTTGCGGGTTGCGGGCAAGGTGCTCGGGGCTGCGCTGCTGGTTCTCGAGCAGCAGGATGTCGCGCCGCCCGACCGCCACGCCCTTGAGGTTCAGCGCGATGCGGACGCGGTAGGAAGCCGAGGAGCGGAAATAATCGTAGAGGATCATGCCGCGCTCGTCGGTGGCTCGAGCGGCGTGGGTGCATCCTGGTCATAGCCCTTGCGCAGGCGCACCCGCCATTTGACCCGCGGACCCTGTTCGTCGGCGGCGCGGGCGGCGCGCTCCGCCTCGCTCTCCAGCGCGACCTTGATCATCGCCACGATCGGATCGGCCAGCGCCAGGCCGAGCACGCCGAACAGGGTACTCGCGAGGATCTGCGACGACAGGGTAAGCGCCGGCGGCATGTCGACCGTGCGGCGCGCGACCAGCGGCAGCACGACATAGCCGTCGAAATTCTGCACGCCGAAATAGATGATGATCGCCCAGATGCCGGTCTCGGTGCCGGCGCTGAAGCCGACCGAGACCATCATCACGCCCGAGATGAAGGCGCCGATATTGGGGATGAAGGCGAGCACGCCGGTGATGATGCCGAGCAGCAGCGCCATCGGCACGCCGGCGAACCACAGCAGGATCGCGGTGAGCACGCCTTCGAACAGCATGCCGAGCAGGCGCCCGGCGAGCAGGCGGCGCATCGTCGTCGCCATGCGGCTGATCGTGACGGCGAAGGCGTCGCGCGCATCGCTCGGCACCAGCCATTGCAGCCCGCGCTCATAGATGCGCGGCTCCAGCGCCACGAACAGGCCGATGATCACGATCATCAGGAAGGAGGAGACCGCGCCGAACACCGAGCCGACCGCGGAGGTCAGCTTGCCGACGCTGCCCAGCGCCTCCTTGGCCAGGCCGGTCAGATCCGAACGGCCCGGCATCAGCCCGAGCTCGGCCACCCATTGCGCCACCTTGTTGGCCTGCACTTCCAGCGTGGTGCGCAGCTGCTCCGCCTGAGCAGCGATCTGCATGCCGGTCAGGTAGAAGATGCCGCCGAAAAAGGCGATCACCAGCAGGATGACGATGACGATGCGCAGCGTGCGCGGGATCGGCAGGATGCGGCCGAGCAGGCGCGCGCCGCCATCCAGCATCGAGGCGAAGACCAGGCCGCCGAAGATGATCAGGATCGGCTGGACCAGCAGCACGAACAGCGCCACCGCGATGCCGAGGCCGAACCAGACGCTCGCCTTTTTCAGCTCGGCGCGGACCACGGGATCGCGCAGCTCGTTGGGGCCCGGCTCCTGGACGACATGGACCTTCGCGGATTCGAGCGCATCACTCATCACTGGTTATCCCGTTGGGGGTGGAGCGTGGTGCCGGCGCGGCCGGGACGGAAGGACTTGGGCCAGGTCAGCGGGTTCCAGCTGGCGCTGCCGTCGAGGCTGAAGGTGATGAACTCGGCGCGACCGCCGATATTCTCCCAGGGCACCGGCCCGCCCAGCCCGTTCTGCGAGAGCGGGAAGCGGCTGTCGGCCGAATTGTCGCGATTGTCGCCCATCAGGAACACCTTGCCCTGGGGCACCCGGATCTCGGGATAATTGTCGCCGCGCCCCGCACGGAAGCCGAGATCGACCGTGTCGTAGGACCGGCCATTGGGCAGGGTCTCGCGGAAGATCGGCAAGCGGCAGAACTGCTTGCCGCCGCGCGTGACGAGGAAGCCGTGATAATGGTCGTCGTCGCAGCGGGTGTTGGTATCGACCGGAATGTAGCGATCGCCCATCGCGCGGCGGGGCACTGCCTTGCCGTTCAGATAGACGATGCCGCCACGCACCCCGATCATGTCGCCGGGCAGGCCGATCACCCGCTTGATATAGTCGGTATTGGTGCCGGGCGGGGTGACGATCACCACGTCGCCGCGCTCGGGCAGGCGTCCCAGGATGCGGCCGGGCATGTGCGGCAGCACATGGAAGGTCGGCGTCACCCAGCTATAGCCATAGGGATATTTGGTGACGACCAGCCGATCGCCGACCAGCAGCCCGGGCAGCATCGATTCGCTGGGAATGAAGAAGGGTTTGGCGATCAGGCTGTGGAAGCCGAGCACGGCGAGCACGAGCCACAGGATGCCGCGCGCCTCCGCCCACCAGTCGGTGTGCGGTCGGGCTTCGGCCTCTTCCTCGAACGCTTCGTGACTCAACGCGAGCTCGTCCGCCCCCATCAACCTTCCTTCACCGCCTCGATCATCACCATGGCGAACGCCCAGGGATGATCGTCCGTCAGCGTCAGATGCACCTTGGCGACGTGACCCGGAGGGGTGATGGCGTCAAGCCTCGCCTTCGCGCCTCCGGTCAATGCCAGCGTAGGCGCGCCGGAGGGCGCGTTGACGACACCGATGTCCTTCATGAACACGCCCGCCTTGAACCCGGTTCCCACCGCCTTGGAGAAAGCCTCCTTGGCGGCGAAGCGCTTGGCGAGCGTGGCGGCATAATTGTGCGGGCGGGTCTTCGCCTTGGCGATCTCGCGATCGGTGAAGCTGCGCTGCTCGAAACGTGTGCCGAAACGGTCCAGCGACTTCTGGATGCGTTCGATATTGCAGAGGTCGGAGCCGAGGCCGAGGATCATCTAGGGTCCCGTCCAGAGAAAGGTCAAAATGCTGGCCGGGGCGGCGAGCAGCATCAGGAACAGCCACCACCGGATGCCGTTCCCGCGCACATAGCTGATCCAGGCCAGGACCTGGAAGAGTATCGCAGGGGCAAGGATAATTCCTGCACGCACTATCGCTCTGAGAAGCAGATCGCCGGGAGGGTCGGGAATCTTGCCGTAGAGAATCTCGATCGGAAGCAATGCCGCCCGGACGGCGAGCAGCAGCGGCAGCAGTGACACCAGCGCAAGCCCGATAGGCGCGCGGCGTGGCGACTTCACCGCGCCGCGTCCATCAGCGCGCGCATGTGGCGGATCACCGGTGCCAGGCCATCGAAGATCGCCTCGCCGATCAGGAAATGCCCGATGTTCAGCTCCATGATCTGCGGGATCGCCGCTATCGGGATCACATTGTCGAAGGTCAGGCCGTGGCCGGCATGGGGCTCCAGCCCCGCCTTCACCGCCAGCGCGGCGGCATCGGCGATGCGCTTGAGCTCAGCCTCGCGCGCGCCCTCCTCCAGCTCGCAATAGCGGCCGGTGTGCAGCTCGACGACCGGGGCGCCCAGCCGGAGCGCCGCGTCGATCTGGCGCTCGTCGGGCTCGATGAACAGCGAGACGCGGCTGCCATTGGCACGCAGCTTCTCGACCATCGGCGCGAGATGGTTGTGCAACCCGGCGGCATCGAGCCCGCCCTCGGTGGTCCGTTCTTCGCGCTTCTCCGGCACGATGCACACCGCGTGCGGACGCGCGCGCAGGGCGATCGCCAGCATCTCCTCGGTCGCCGCCATCTCGAGGTTGAGCGGCACGGTCAGCTGGTCGACCAGCCGGGCGATGTCGTCATCGGTGATGTGGCGGCGATCCTCGCGCAGGTGCGCGGTGATGCCATCGGCACCCGCCTCGACCGCGAGCAGCGCGGCGCGCACCGGATCGGGATAGCCCGAGCCGCGCGCGTTGCGCACGGTCGCGACGTGATCGATGTTCACGCCCAGGCGAAGCGGACCGCCCACCTCAGGCAATCGCGCGGCTGCCCGGCTTGGTCGCGGGAATCGCGGCCAGTTCGGGCGGGAGCTGGTCGGCCGGATAGGCGGGCACGTCCATCTTGAGCAGCGAGACGAGCGGCACGCCGACGTCCGCGGTACCGTTCGAGCGGTCAACGATGCAGGCGGCGCCGAGCAGGTTTCCGGGATGCTTGCGGATCGCGGCGATGCATTCGCGCGACGACAGGCCCGTGGTTACGATGTCCTCGACCATCACGATCCGCGCACCTTCGGGAATCTCGAAGCCGCGGCGCAGCTGGAATTCGCCGTCCTCGCGCTCAACGAACACGGCCTTGCAGCCAAGTGCCCGCGCCGTCTCGTAGCCGGGAATGATTCCGCCGATCGCGGGCGAGACGACCATGTCGACTTCGCCGAACGACGCGCGAATCAACTTTCCTAGTGCACTGCACACACGCTCGGTTCGCGCAGGGTCCTCGAAAATACGCATCTTTTGCAGGAAGATGGGCGAACGAAGCCCGGAAGACAGGATGAAATGACCTTCGAGCAACGCACCTGCAGCACGAAACTCATCCAGAACTGCGTTGCCTTCCAATGCTCACTCCATCATTCCCGGGATTGTCGATTTCCCTTAGGACCAGCCTCTATCGACCGCAACGGCCGATCAAAAAGGGTTGAGAATGGATGCATGACTCGTATACCCCGATTGCACTGGGGGTAATCCTTTCCCAGCCCGGGGCTCTTGCGGAACAGGGTGAAGATAGACGATGCGCATGCTTGGGTTGACTTCGATCCTCCTGGCGGCGGGGATGGCGTTCGCCACGCCCGCATCCGCCCAGGAGCCCGCCGCAAATGCCGCGGCACCGGTCGCCAACACCGCCGCTCCGGCGGCGGTCGCGACTCCCGCTATTGCTGATCCCACACTCGATGCCGCAGGCAAGCCGAAGACCAAGGCGGCCCCGGGCATCGGCCAGCCGATCGCCGATGCGATCTCGCTGCAGCCGCAGGTGACGCCTACCGGACGCGAAGCGCACTGGTTCCACAATGTGGTGCTGCTGCCGCTGATCACGATCATCTCGATCTTCGTGCTGATCCTGCTGCTCTGGGTGATCGTCCGCTATCGCCGCGCCGCCAATCCGACGCCGAGCCGGACCGCCCACAACACGCCGATCGAGATCGTCTGGACGCTGGTGCCGGTGCTGATCCTGATCGCGATCGCGGTCCCTTCGATCCGCCTGCTCGCCGCGCAGTTCAAGCCGGCGCCGAAGGATGCGATCACCCTCAAGGCGATCGGCAACCAGTGGTTCTGGAGCTATGAATATCCGGACAATGGCGGCATCCAGCTGACCGCGAACATGCTCAAGGAGCAAAGCCAGGTCGGCAAGGGCGAGCGCTTCCGCACCGATGCCGACGGCCCCCGCCTGCTGGCGACCGACACCCGCGTCGTGCTGCCGGTCGGCGTGCCGATCCGCCTGGTCACCACCGCGCAGGACGTGATCCACAGCTGGGCGGTCCCCGCCTTCTGGATCAAGCTCGACGCGGTGCCGGGCAAGCTCAACGAGACCAGCTTCATCATCGAGAAGCCCGGCCTCTATTTCGGCCAGTGCTCCGAACTGTGCGGCGCGCGCCATGCCTATATGCCGATCGCGGTCGAGGCCGTGTCGCCGGCCGAATTCGCCCAATGGGTGAAGTCGAAGGGCGGCACCATGCCGAACGAGGTTGCCGCTGCCGCAGCCGCCGAAGCCGCGCAGAACGCGGCCGCGCCGGCTGCCGAGACCAACGCCGCCGCCGAACCGGCCGCCACCAACGAGACCGCGCCGGCCGCCAATGCCGCCGCCGGCAACACGACGGGCAACTGAGATGACCGACACCGCCATCCACGCGCATGATCACGGGCACGACCATGCCCATGATCACCATGATGCCGATCACAAGCCGGGCTTCTTCGCCCGCTGGTTCATGTCGACGAACCACAAGGACATCGGCACGCTCTACCTGATCTTCGCGATCGTCGCCGGCATCATCGGCGGCTCGATCTCGGGCCTGATGCGCGTCGAGCTCGCCGAGCCCGGCATCCAGTACCTGCCCTACTGGCTGAGTTTCCTGCACGGCAACGAGACCAAGTTCGACGACGCCATGCACTTCTGGAACGTGCTGATCACCGCGCACGGCCTGATCATGGTGTTCTTCATGGTCATGCCGGCGATGATCGGCGGCTTCGGCAACTGGTTCGTGCCGATCATGATCGGCGCGCCGGACATGGCGTTCCCGCGCATGAACAACATCTCGTTCTGGCTGCTGATCCCGGCCTTCCTGCTGCTGCTCGCCTCGCCCTTCGTCGGCATCGGCGCGGGCACGGGCTGGACGGTCTATGCGCCGCTCTCCACCTATGGCGAGCCCGGACCGTCGGTCGACATGGCGATCCTGTCGCTCCACCTTGCCGGTGCCAGCTCGATCCTGGGCGCGATCAACTTCATCACCACCATCTTCAACATGCGCGCGCCGGGCATGACCCTGCACAAGATGCCGCTGTTCGTGTGGTCGGTGCTGATCACCGCCTTCCTGCTGCTGCTGGCACTGCCGGTGCTCGCCGCCGCGATCACCATGCTGCTGACCGACCGCAACTTCGGTACCGCCTTCTATGATCCGCAGTACGGCGGCGACCCGATCCTGTACCAGCACCTGTTCTGGTTCTTCGGCCACCCCGAAGTGTACATCATGATCCTGCCGGGCTTCGGCATCGTCAGCCACATCATCGCGACGTTCAGCCGCAAGCCGGTGTTCGGCTATCTCGGCATGGCCTATGCCATGGTCGCGATCGGCTTGGTCGGCTTCGTGGTGTGGGCGCACCATATGTTCACCACCGGCATGTCGGTGACGATCAAGATGTACTTCACCGCCGCCACCATGGTGATCGCGGTGCCCACGGGCGTGAAGATCTTCTCGTGGATCGCGACGATGTGGGGCGGCTCGATCAGCTTCAAGACCCCGATGGTCTGGGCGATCGGCTTCATCTTCATGTTCACCGTGGGCGGCGTCACCGGCGTGGTGCTCGCGAACGGCGGCGTCGACGACTATATGCAGGACACCTATTACGTCGTCGCGCACTTCCACTATGTGCTGTCGCTCGGCGCGGTGTTCTCGCTGTTCGCCGGCTTCTACTACTGGTTCCCGAAGATGTCGGGCCGGATGTACAGCGAGCTGCTCGGCCAGCTGCACTTCTGGTTCTTCTTCCTCGGCGTGAACATCCTGTTCTTCCCGATGCACTTCCTCGGCCTGCAGGGCATGCCGCGCCGCTATCCGGATTATCCGGACGCTTATGCGCTGTGGAACCATGTCGCGACGATCGGCTATTTCATCATGGCCGCGTCGATGGTGCTGTTCTTCGTCAACATCATCTGGGCGCTCGTCGCCGGCCGCAAGGCCGAGGGCAATCCCTGGGGCGAAGGCGCGACGACGCTGGAATGGACGCTGTCCAGCCCGCCGCCGTTCCACCAGTTCGAGACGCTGCCGGTGATCGAGGATCACGGACACCACTGAGCAGCGCCGAAAGGCTGACAATGCAAAGCGCCCCGGGAGGAGACTTCCGGGGCGCTTTCGTTTCGTCCCTGTCGCGTGAAGAGCGGATCTGGTCGCGACGCGGCCGAAAGTTCATCATCGCGAAAGATGCGATATCGAAACGATGCCCGGGACCACAGGGAGACAGAAGATGAAGTTCCTGCCCGCCGCCTTCGCGCTGCTGCTTGCCGGCATCCCCGCCGCCGAAGCGCAACAGGCCCCCGCGGCGCCCGACGCAGTCATCCAGATGAAGCCCTGGCGCACCCGCTGGGCAATGGAAGCCGAGGTCGGCGGCAGGAAGGGGCTCTACCTGCTCGACACCGGTGCGGGGATCACGCTCGTCTCGCCGGAAAGCGCAAAGCGGGCGGGATGCGAACCCTGGGGCCGGCTGACCGGTTACAACATGATGGGCACCCGTCATGATGGGCCGCATTGCGGAGAGACCGTACCGATCATGGTGGCCGGGACAACGCTCAAGCCGCCGATCCTCGGCCTTATCAACATGGGCAAGCTCAACCCCAAGGACGTCGATCTCGACGGGATCATCGGGCTCAACCTGTTCGAGGGCCGTACCGTGACCTTCGACTTCGCCGCAGGCGTGATGACGCTCGAATCGGAGGCAAGCCGTGCCGCGCGAATCGCGAAGATGCGCCCGCTGCGCATCCGGCTGAAGCGTGAAGTCGATGGCGGCGCGCTGGCGGTGATGGCCGCGGTGCCGTCGAAGAAGGGCACGCTCTGGTTCGAGCTCGATTCGGGCAATGGCGGCACCGTGCTCGCTTCGAAGCCGATCGCCGGGCTGGTGGGCATGGACCCGGCGATGGAAGGCAAGCAACCGGCCGATTTCGAAGTGCTGGGCGATATCCGCGCGACCACGCCGGACGCCTTCACGCCCGACATGATCATGGACGGCAATCTCGGCATGCCCTTCCTGCGCAATTGGGTGGTGACGCTGGACCTGGCGCGCGGCCTCGCCTGGATCGGCGAGCCGCCGGTGCCGCCCAGGCCCGCCGTGCCGCTCGATACCGCGGTGAAACACTGAACGGCCCAGCGGGGGTCAAATCGTCCACTTTGCCGCCGGCTCGTGCTGTCCTATAGCCGGTGGCACGACCATGAGCACTTCCGCCGCCACCGTTTCGCTTCCCGCCGACTGGCGTGACTTCCTCGCGCTGACCAAGCCGCGGGTGATGACCCTTGTCGTCTTCACCGGGCTTTGCGGCATGCTTGCCGCGCCGGCGCACATCCACCCGATTCTCGGCTTCACCGCGATCCTGTGCATCGCGCTGGGCGCGGGCGCGGCGGGTGCGCTCAACCAGTGGTACGAGGCGGATCTCGACGCCAAGATGAAGCGGACGCAGAAGCGCCCGCTGCCGGCCGGGCGGATGGACCGCCAGTCGGCGCTGCACTTCGGCGTGGGGCTGGCCTGTTTCAGCCTCGTGCTGATGTACTTCGCGATCAACCTGGCGGCGACCCTGATCCTCGCCGCCTCGATCCTGTTCTACGTGTTCGTCTACACGATCTGGCTCAAGCGCCGGACGCCGCAGAACATCGTTATCGGCGGTGCCGCCGGCGCCTTCCCCCCGATGATCGGCTGGGCGGCGGCGACCGGCGATGTCAGCACCATGCCGGTGCTGCTGTTCGCGCTGATCTTCCTGTGGACCCCGCCGCATTTCTGGGCGCTCGCGCTGTTCGTGAAGACCGACTACGCCAATGCCGGCGTGCCGATGCTGCCGGTGGTGGCGGGCGAGCGCACGACGCGCATCCAGATCGGGCTCTACACGATCCCGATGATCCTGTGCGCCGCCGCGCCCTGGCCGCTCGGCTTCACCGGCGCGATCTACGGGATCACCGCCGCGGTCATGTCCGGCCTGTTCCTCGCCATGGCGGTGCAGGTGGCGATCCGCCGCACCGGGCCGGATGACGACATGGCGCCCGAGAAGCGGCTGTTCAAATTCTCGATCCTCTATCTGTTCGTCGTTTTCGGCGCGCTCGTTATCGACAGGTGGTTCGCATGACCGATGATCTGATCCAGACTCCCGCGACTCCGCTCGAGGAGGCCGAACTGGTCCGCGCCCGCCAGCGCAGCCGCGCCGTGGTGATGGCGGTGCTGCTCGGGCTGTTCGTGGTGCTGGTGTTCGCCATCTCGATCGTGAAGATCCAGCTGGGCCACGCCGGATGAAGTGGCCGAGCCGCAACCTGCGCGTCGCCATCCTCGCCGGCATCGGCGTGTGTTCGATGACCGGGCTCGGCTTCGCGGCGGTGCCGCTCTACCGGATGTTCTGCGAGGCGACGGGCCTGAACGGCACCACCCAGCGCGGACTGCGCGCGCCGGGCAGCGTCGGCCAGAAGATCACCGTAGCCTTCGATTCGAACGTGGCGAAGGGCATTCCCTGGAAGTTCCAGCCCGAACGCCGATCGGACACGATCGATATCGGCGGGCGCGACATGGCGTTCTTCACCGCCACCAACACCGGCGACCATGAAGTGACCGGCACGGCGACGTTCAACGTCACCCCCACTTTCGTCGGCAAATATTTCACCAAGATCCAGTGCTTCTGCTTCACCCAGCAGACGCTCAAGCCCGGCGAGACGGTGCGCATGCCGGTGATCTTCTATGTCGATCCCAAGATCCTCGACGATCCGGATGCGCGCGACGTGCAGGAAATCACCCTGTCCTACACTTTCTACCCGTCCGAATCGCCCGCGGTGAAGGCAGCGGCGGCCACCGCGCACGGATCCTGAATCCGCCAGGCACGAGGGTTGTTGCGGGAAGCGAATTCGCGCCCTAAGCTCCGAGCAAAAGCTTAGGACAGGGAAGATCGATGGCCGGGGCAAAGAACCACCAATACCATATCCTTCCACCCAGCATCTGGCCGCTCTTCGGTGCATTTGCTGCCTTTGTGCTCGCCATCGGCGGCATCATGGTGATGCACAGCTACACGAGCGCCTATCTGGTCTTCTTCTCGGGCCTCGCGCTCGTGGCGATCACCATGTTCGGCTGGTGGGCCAAGGTTATCCAGGAAGCGCATGCCGGCGATCACACGCCGATCGTGCAGCTCCACCTGCGCTACGGCATGATCCTGTTCATCGCTTCCGAAGTGATGTTCTTCGTCGGCTGGTTCTGGGCCTGGTTCGACTTCTCGCTCTTCCCCTCGCACGTCGAGGCAGTCGGCGGGCAATGGCCACCCAAGGGCATGGAAGTGCTCAACGCCTGGCAGTTCCCGCTGCTCAACACGCTGATCCTGCTCTGCTCGGGCTGCACCGTGACCTGGGCGCACCACGCGCTGATCAACGGCGATCGCGAGGGGCTCAAGAAGGGCCTGTGGCTGACGGTGCTGCTCGGCATCTCGTTCAGCTTCTTCCAGGCCTATGAGTATATGGAGGCTCCCTTCCCCTTCAAGGCGGCGAGCGAGGGCGGCTCCAGCTATGGCGGCGCCTTCTTCATGGCGACCGGCTTCCACGGCTTCCACGTCATCGTCGGTACGATCTTCCTGATCGTGAACCTGGTGCGCGCCTATAAGGGCGACTTCACTCCGAAGCAGCATTTCGGCTTCGAGGCGGCCGCCTGGTACTGGCACTTCGTCGATGTGGTGTGGCTGTTCCTCTTCGCCTCCATCTATGTCTGGGGCGGCTGGGGCGCGCCGGTCCACGGCTGACGTGACCGACACGCCCAACGACAATTCAGGCGACAATAGTCCAGGGGGAGGCGGCCCGGTGTCGCCTCCCCCTATCCTTTCGGGGACCAGGGGCGCCTGCCCGCGCTGCGGGGCGGCCACGCTGTTCCGCAGCTTCGTCGGCTTTGCCGACAAATGCGGTGCCTGCGGGCTCGACTTCACCCGGTTCAACGTGGGCGACGGGCCGGTGGTGTTCCTAACCCTCGGCATCGGCGCGCTGGTCACCGGACTGGCGCTCTGGGTCGAATTCACTTTCCAGCCCGGCCTGCTGATCCATGCGCTGCTGTGGATTCCGATCACCGCCGCGCTGGTGATCCTGTCGCTGCGCTTCTCCAAGGGGCTGCTGCTCGCGCTCGAATATCGCAACCGCGCGGGCGAAGGGCGCGTTCGGGAGGAATGATACCGCGTTTCCCGCTGATCCCGACGATCATCGTCGCGCTCGCCGTCGCCGCGATGATCGGCCTGGGCATCTGGCAACTCGAGCGCCGGAGCGCGAAGCTCGCCGCGCTCCGGCTCTATGCGCAGAATCTCGGCAAGCCGAAAATGGCCTTTCCACGCCTCCCAGTGGGAGACGAGAATCTCTTCCGCCGCGCCGATGCCTTCTGCCTCGAAGTGATCGACTGGCAACCCCAGGGCGGGCGCTCGATCAAGGGCACCAATGGCTATCGCCATATCGCCCGGTGCCGCACCGGCGCGGAGGGCCCGCTACTGCTGGTCGATATGGGCGTGGCGGCCAATCCGACATTCTTTCCTACATGGAGCGGCGGCAAGGTGACGGGCACGATCACCCATGCCCCCGATCACCGCCCGCTGCTTGCCGGCCTGTTCGACAGCGAACCCAAGCATTTGATGCTTATTTCGGAAAGCGCCGCGCCGGGGCTCGAACCGACCGCGAAACCCGACCTGTCGAGCGTGCCGAACAACCATCTCTCCTATGCGGTGCAATGGTTCCTGTTCGCGCTTATCGCCTCGGTGATCTACGTCCTCGCGCTGCGCTGGCGGCAGAAGCCGAAAGCCTGACCAACGCACTTTCAGTTCCCCGGCGAAGGCCGGGGTCCAGTTGCATAGCGCGTCTCAAATCTCGACGACGAGAGCCGCCTAAACATAGCCTATCTTGTCCCCCTCCCCGCTCCCCGCTAGGCCCCGCCCTCATGCAATATCAGAGCACCCGAGGCGCTGCGCCGCTGCTTGGCTTCCGTGACGTGACGCTCGCCGGCCTGGCGAGCGACGGCGGTCTGTATGTCCCGACCAGCTGGCCGAGCTTCAGCCGCGAGCAGATCGAAGGCCTCAAGGGCCTGTCCTATGTCGAGACCGCGGTCCGCGTGATGCTGCCCTTCACCGGCGACGACCTCAGCGAGGACGAGCTCCGCGCGCTGTGCGAGCAGGCCTATGGCCGCTTCTCCCAGGCTGCGGTCACCCCGCTCGCCCAGCTCGATCATCGCCACTTCCTGCTCGAGCTGTTCCACGGCCCCACCCTCGCCTTCAAGGACGTCGCGCTCCAGCTGCTCGGCCTGCTCTTCGAGAAGTTCCTGACCGGCAGCAGCGAGCCGCTGACCATCGTCGGCGCGACATCGGGCGACACCGGCAGCGCCGCGATCGACGCGGTCGCCGGGCGGCACGGCGTCGACATCTTCATGCTGCACCCCAAGGGCCGCGTCTCCGACGTGCAGCGCCGCCAGATGACCACGGTGCTGGCGCCCAACGTCCACAACATCGCGATCGAGGGCAGCTTCGACGACGCGCAGGCGATGGTGAAGGCGCTGTTCAACGACGCCGACTTCTCCGGCCGCTTCCGCCTGAGCGCGGTCAACTCGATCAACTGGGCCCGGCTGATGGCGCAGGTGGTCTATTATTTTTACGCCGCCGTCCGCCTCGGGGCGCCGGCGCAGAAGGTCGCCTTCGCGGTGCCGACCGGCAATTTCGGCGACGTCTTCGCCGGCTATGTCGCGGCGCGCATGGGCCTCCCCATCGAGCGGCTGGTCGTCGCCACCAACGTCAACGACATCCTCCATCGCGCGCTGTCGAGCGGCGACTATTCGGCGGGCACCGTCACGCCGACCGCCGCGCCGAGCATGGACATCCAGGTCAGCTCCAACTTCGAGCGGCTGCTCTCCGACCTTGCCGGCGGCAGCGTAGCCGAGCAGATGGCCGGCTTCGAATCGAGCAAGGCGATGCGCCTGACCAATGCCCAGACCGAAGGTGCCGCGAAGATCTTCGCGAGCGACCGGATCACCCCGGACGAAATGAACGCCGCGATGCGCTGGGCCTCGGCCGAGGCGGCGCAGGTGATCGACCCGCATACCGCGATCGGCCTCGCCGCCGCGCGCCGCGCGGACATCCCCGCCGATGTTCCGGTCGTCACCCTGGCGACCGCGCACCCGGCCAAGTTCGCCGACGCCGTCGAGCGCGCCACCGGCATCCGCCCGTCGCTGCCGGCACGCGTGGGCGACCTGTTCGAGCGGCAGGAGCGCTACGACGTGCTGCCCGGCACGCTCGACGCGGTGCGCGCCTACATCGCCGAGCGCGCCAGGCCGCGCGGCTGATCGTCTGGCTCCCTGGGCCCCGGCTTTCGCCGGGGAACTGCACGGGTGAATACCGGCGGGGATGACGGGCGTTTTGTTGCGTTCTAAAGACCCCCCATGGACCTCATCACTCTCACCGGCGAGCCCTGGGCCGATTACGGGCTGGTCGACAGCGGCCATGGCCGCAAGCTCGAGCGCTATGGCAAATATCGCTTCATTCGCCCCGAGCCCCAGGCGATGTGGGCGCCCGCGTCCGAAAACTGGGACGCGCATGGCGAGTTCGTACCCGGCGCCGATGAGGATGGCGGCGGCCGCTGGAACTTCACCAAGCCGGTGCCGAGCGAAGGCTGGCCGCTGCGCTGGGAGGAAGTGCGCTTCACCGCGCAGAACACCCCCTTCCGCCACCTCGCCTTCTTCCCCGACATGTCGCCGGTCTGGCACTGGATGCGGTCGCAGATCGACGGGATGGACGCGCCCGAGTTCATGAACCTCTTCGGATATACGGGGGTCGGCAGCCTGGCGATGGCCGCGAAGGGCGCGAAGGTCACCCATGTCGATGCCTCGAAGAAATCGGTGGCCGAAGGCAAGGCCAATGCCGCGCTGTCGGGCATGGAAGACCTGCCGATCCGCTGGATGATCGACGACGCCGCCAAGTTCACCGCGCGCGAAGTGCGGCGCGGACGGCGCTATGACGGGATCATCCTCGATCCGCCGAAATGGGGCCGCGGCCCGAACGGCGAAGTGTGGAAGCTCGAGGAAGGCCTGCCCGGCCTGATCGCCGACACGACCAGGCTGCTCGACGCCAATTCGCGCTTCCTGTTCCTCACCGTCTATGCCGTGCGCATGTCGGCGCTGGCGATCGGCGAGCTGCTCCGCCAGCATGTGTCGCACCTGCCCGGCAAGGTGGAATGCGGCGAACTCGCGGTGCGCGAGGAAGCACGCGGGCTCGAACTGCCGACCGCGATCTTCGCACGCTGGAGCCGGGGCTGATGGGCCTCTCGGTATTCCTCGCGACCGCCGTCGCCGACACGGTCGAGGGCCGCCGCCCGGGCGGGCGCCACGCGATGCTGATCTATGTCTCCGCCGACAGCTTCGAGGAGGCCCAGGCCAAGGCCGCCGGCGTCGCGCTCGGCACCGGCTGGATGCTGGTGCGGCTGGAAAAGGGCATGGAGGTCGCCGATCCGGGCGCAACCGAGGACCCGGTCCTGCGTGCAGCGGCTGCCGATGCACTGGCGGAAGGCTCGGCGATGGTTGTCTATGGCGACGAGCTGCCGCCCGAGGCCTGAGCTAGCGCCATTTGCCTAAACCGCTCCCCGGCGAAAGCCGGGGAACAGGTTTGCAGGACGGCACCCTCAGCCAATATTGACCGCCAGGCGCTTCAACCGGTTGGAAAGATAGGACGCCACCAAGGGCGCAATCCGACACGCGCGCCTGCTGGAGAATAAGGACCGCAAAAACCGCGCTTGGCCTGTACTTCGTGTACTTCCAAAACGGATCTAGTTCCGCCCCATTCGTACCGCCGCCCCCGCCACGAACGGGCAGCCCGCCATCAGCAACAGGCTTACCGCGCCGAGCAGCTTGAGCGCACCCGGCTGCTCGGCGGTGGCGCCGAAGATCAGCAGCGGCACGGCGAAGGGCAGCATCACCAGCCCCGCCAGCGCCCCCGCCCCGCGCAGCCCGGCGACGAGCGCGGCAGTGGCAACACCCAGCGCGGCCAGTCCCGGCGTGCCGATCAGCAGCGCAAGAAGCAGCGGCACCAGCGCATCGCCGGGCAACTGGAGCAGGCCCGAGGCGATCACCGTCGCGACGAGCAGTGCCGGCGCAAAGCCCAACCAGTGCCCGGCGACCTTGGCGGCAGCGATCCCGGCATCGGGCAGCCCGCGCACCGCCAGCTGGTCGAGCACCCCGTTCTCCAGGTCGGGCGCGAGCAGCCGCTCGACCGGGAGCAACGCGGCGAGCAGCGCCGCCGCCCAGATCACCCCCGGCGCGATGCGGGCGAGCAGCTTCCCATCGGGGCCGACCGCAAAGGGGAAAAGGATCGCAACGAGCAGGAAGAACACGACAGGCAGCGCCAGTCCGCCGGTGCTCCACGCCCGCCGCAGCTCGCGCCAGACGATCGCGGCATAGGCGCTCACAGCGCAACCTCGCGGACATCAGGCAGTGCGATCGGCAGATGGGTGGCGACCAGCGCGATGCCGCCGGCGGCACGGTGGCCGGCAATCAGCCCCTCGAGCAACGCCACCGAAGCCACATCCAGCCCATTGGCCGGCTCGTCGAGCAGCCAGATCGGCGCCCCGCCCGCCACCACCCGTGCCAGCGCGGCGCGCCGCCGCTGGCCGGTGGAGAGCATGCGGACGGGCACCCGGGCAATGTCGGCGAGCCCGACCGCGGCCAGCGCGTCCGGCACCGCGTCGCGCCTGCCGTCGAGCCCGGCCCAGAAGCCCAGCGCGTTGCCCAGCGGGAGTTCGGGATCGAGCGCCGGCGCCTCGGCCATCAGCGCGCGGTCGCCCTCGACTTCGACGCTGCCGGCGGCGGGCGCGAGCAGGCCGGCGGCGATGCGGATCAGGCTCGACTTGCCGACGCCATTGGGCCCGCTGACCAACGCCGCCTCACCCGGCGCCAGCACCAGGTCCAGCCCCTCGAACAGCAACCGCCCCCCGCGCAGGCAGGCCACCCCTTCAAGGGCAAGGCGGGTCACTCGGCCGAGTCTTCCAGCGCGTGCATGTCGTCGTCGGACAGGCCGAAATGATGTCCGACCTCGTGGACCACGACGTGGTTGACCAGCGATTCGAGCGTCACCCCGGTGTGCACCCATTCGTCGAGTAGCGGCCGGCGATAGAGGTGGATCTCATCGGGCATGGTCACCCCGTCCCAGGCCGATTTCTCGCCGACGGGGCGCCCGCGATACAGACCGGTCAGGTCGAACGGATCCTCGATGCCCATGGCGTCGAGCGTCTCGTCATCGGCGAAGTCCTCGATCACCAGCACGATGTCGACGAGATAGCCCTGGAAGGGCTCGGGGATGCGCGCAAGGGCAGCGCGGGCGAGGCGCTCGATAATGGCGGCGTCTGGGGCTTGTCCGGTCATGTCGCCCGGAATAGGCCGGGGAACGGAGCTACGGCAAGGAGGCAGTGATGGTTGCGCGGTTGACGGATGGACTTCGCGAGGAATCGCTCGCCGCGCTGCCCGGCTGGACCTGGGACGCGGAACGCGATGCGATCACCCGCAAGTTCGAGTTCCGGGATTTCAACCAGGCCTTCGGCTTCATGACCCGCGTAGCACTGATCGCCGAAAAGGCCGATCATCACCCCGAATGGTCGAATGTGTGGAACAAGGTCGAGATCCTGCTGACCACGCATGACGCCGACGGGCTCTCCACCCGCGACATCCAGATGGCGCAGCAGATCGACGCGCTGCTCTGAGCGTTACTTGAACGCGCGACGCTGCAGCTTGCGCAGCGTACCGGGCATCCAGCGCTGCATGAACCAGAGCCGGTGGGCGGTCTTGCCGACCCGGGTATGGACGTCCTTGCGCACATCCAGCATGTGGCGGACCGTCTTCACCACTTCGCTCACCGGGGTGATCTCAAGCCCGGCAGCAGTCACCGATTCGCGCACGTTGCGGTTCGAGTCCTGGGTGACGTGGTTGAGCAGCGGCGTGTCGATGAAGCTCGGCATCAGCGAGCCGACATAGATGCCCTCATGCCCCCATTCGGCGTTGAGCGCCTCGGCAAAGCCGCGCATCGCGAACTTGCCGGCGCTGTAGATCGACATGCCGGCATTGCCCGAGATGCCGGCGGCCGAGCTGGTGATGATCATCGCCGACCCCGGCGTTGCCTTGAGCAGGGCATGCGCGGCGCGGGCACCATGAACGACGCCGTTGATGTTGATCGCCAGGCCGCGCTCGATGTCGGCATCGGACATGGTCTCAAGCTGCCCGCCCACCGCGATCCCGGCATTGTTGAACAGGAAGTCGAGCCGGCCGCCGCTCTTGCTCGCGAAATCGGCCAGCGCTTTCACCCAGGCATCGCGGTCGCGCACATCCATTGCATAGGTCTCGGCGCCAGGGACTGTCGCCTTTGCCGCTTCGAGGCCGTCCGCGTTGACGTCGGCCAATCCTACCAGCCAGCCATCCGCCGCCAGGCTCTGCGCCACCGCCAGACCGATACCCGACGCGCCGCCGGTGATGAATGCCGCCTTGGCCATTGCCCCACTCTCCCTTTTTTGACCTTTGCCATTTCATCTCGCACAACGCTGCACGATGCCAGAGCAAAGCCGCTCCGTTACCTTCAAAAATGTCAGCAAGGTCTGGCCCGGGGGCGTGAAGGCCGTCGATGGCATATCGCTGGAGGTTGCGGCGGGCAGCTTCGTCGCATTGGTCGGTGCCTCGGGCTCGGGCAAGTCGACCCTGCTCAAGATGGTCAACCGGCTGATCGAACCGAGCGAAGGCGCGGTGCTGGTCGGCGGCGAGCCGGTGGACGCCGGCCCCGCGCCGGAACTGCGCCGGCGGATCGGCTATGTCTTCCAGAATGTCGGGCTGTTCCCCCATATGCGGGTGGGGGAGAATGTCGCGATCGGGCTGCGGCTGGCGGGCGAGAAGGATAGCGCCGGGCGCGTGGCCGAGCTGCTGGAACTCGTCGAGCTGCCGGCCGACATGGCCACGCGGATGCCGGATGAACTTTCGGGCGGGCAGCGCCAGCGCGTCGGCGTGGCGCGGGCGCTGGCAACGGGGCCGGGCATATTGCTGATGGACGAGCCGTTCGGCGCGCTCGATCCGGTGACGCGCGACGGCCTGGGCAAGGCGATCCGCGCGCTGCACGACCGAATGGGGCTCACCACGATCCTGGTCACCCACGACATGGCCGAGGCGCTGCTGCTCGCCGATCGCGTGCTGGTGATGGAGAAGGGCCGCATCGTCGCCGATGCCAACCCGCGCGACCTGCTTGCCGGCAAGGGCGGCGCGGCAGCGGATGCACTGGTCGCGGTACCCCGCGCGCAGGCGCACCGGCTGGCGGAGCTCGAGCCCTGAGCGGCGCGCTCGCCCGGGTGCCCGAGCTGCTCGCCCAGCATCTGCTGCTGGCGCTGGCGGCACTGCTGCTCGGACTGGTGATCGCACTGCCGCTTGCCGTGCTCTCCGCGCGCAACCGCCTCGTGGGGCGGATCGCTCTGGGTTTCGCCAGCCTGGTCCAGACGATCCCCAGCCTGGCGCTGCTCGCGCTGTTCTACCCGATCCTGCTTTCGCTCTCCTCGCTGGTCGGCGGCGGGATACCGGCATTGGGCTTCCTGCCCTCACTGCTCGCGCTGTCGCTCTACGCGCTGCTGCCGATCCTGCGGAACGGTGTGACCGGGCTCGCGACGATCGACCCGGCGGTAATCGAGGCGGCGGACGGCGTCGGCATGACCGCGACGCAGAAGCTGTGGCTGGTCGAGACGCCTTTGGTGCTGCCGGTGCTGATGGCAGGCATCCGCACCGCCGCGGTCTGGACGATCGGCGCGGCGACGCTCTCCACCACCGTCGGCCAGCCGAGCCTGGGCGACCTGATCTTCGCCGGGCTGCAGACCCAGAACTGGTCGCTGGTTCTGACCGGCTGCATCGCCGCCGCCTGCCTGGCGCTGGCGGTCGACGGGCTGCTCGGACTGGCGGAATATGGCATTGCCAGGCGCAGGCGCGCGCTGGCCTGGGCAAGCCTCGGCACGCTGCTGGTCGCGGTTGCCGTGGCGCTCGTCCCGGCCCTGCCCTCGGCACGCGGCACGGTGACGATCGGCGCCAAGGGCTTCTCCGAGCAATATATCCTCGCCCGGCTGATCGGGCATCGGCTGGAGGCGGCGGGCTACAAGGTCCGCTACCGCGAGGGGCTGGGATCGGCAGTCGCGTTCAGCGCGCTCGCGAGCGGCGATGTCGACGTCTATGTCGATTATTCCGGCACGATCTGGACCAACGAGATGCGCCGCAGCGACGTACCGCCGCGCGACGCGATCGTCGCCGGCGTCGCCAAATGGGCGCAGGACAGGCACAGGGTCACCCTGCTCGGCTCGCTCGGCTTCGAGAACGCCTATGCATTTGCGATGCGCGGCGACGATGCCAGGAAGCGCGGCATCGCCAGCATCGCCGACCTCGCGCCGATCGCCGGCAGCCTCAGCCTCGCCACCGATGTCGAGTTCCTCGAGCGGCCCGAATGGGCGGCGGTGAAGAAGGCCTATGGCCTGAGCTTCAAGTCCGCCCATCCCTATCAGCCGACCTTCATGTACCGCGCGCTGGCGAGCGGCACGGCAGACGTGATCCCCGCTTTCTCCTCCGACGGGCGGATCGCGGCGGACAAGCTGGCGGTGCTCAGCGATCCCAAGGGCGCCATCCCCGGCTATGACGCGATCCTGCTGCTCACCCCGAAGCGCGGCGACGATGTCCGCTTCCAGGCCGCACTCCGCCCGCTGATCGGCGCGATCCCGGTCGAGCGGATGCGCGAGGCCAATTACATGGTCGATCGCGACAGTAACAAATCAAGTCCCGACGAAGCCGCGCGCTGGCTGGAGCGTGGACTCGCCCGATGAACTTCTGTTATCGCTACCAGATATAAGAAACGAGGAGAGTGAAATGCGGCCTGGCCTGAAGCTGTTGCTGTCGACCACCATGATCTGGGCCGCATCGCCCGCTTTTGCGCAGCACGCGCCGACAACGCTGTCTGGTTCACAGGTCGCCAATCCCGCCAAATGGCCGACCGCCGGCTCGCAGGGTCTGGTCGATCCGGCGACCGAGAAGTTCATCACCGATCTGATGGCGCAAATGACGCTGGAGGAGAAAGTCGGCCAGATGATCCAGGCCGATATCGGCGCGATGAAGCCCGAGGAGCTGCGCCAATATCCGCTCGGCTCGATCCTGGCCGGCGGCAGCTCGCCGCCGCTCGGCGCACCCGATCGCTCGCCCCAGGCCCCCTGGGTGGAGACCGCCAAGGCCTTCCGCGCCGTCGCGATGGAACCGCGCGGCAAGCATGCCCCGATCCCGCTGATCTTCGGCATCGATGCGGTGCACGGCAACAACAACGTGATCGGCGCGACGATCTTCCCGCACAATGTCGGGCTCGGCGCGATGCACGATCCCGCGCTGATCCGCCGCATCGGCAAGGCGACCGCGGAAGAAACCGCCGCGACCGGGCCCGACTGGGCGTTCGGCCCGACCCTCGCTGTGCCGCAGGACGATCGCTGGGGCCGCAGCTATGAGGGCTATTCGGAGGACCCTGCGGTGGTCCGCTCCTATGGCGGCGAGATGATCCTGGGGCTGCAGGGCGAACCCGGCACCAGGGATCGTATCCAGAAGGGGCTGGTCGCGGCTTCGGCCAAGCACTTCCTCGGCGATGGCGGCACCTTCGAGGGCGTCGACCAGGGCGATACCCGCGTCTCCGAGGATGAACTCATCAAGACGCACGCGCAGGGCTATGTCCCGGCGATCCAGGCGGGCACGCTCACCGTGATGGCCAGCTATTCGAGCTGGAACGGCGCCAAGATGCACGGCAACAAGTCGCTGCTCACCGATGTGCTCAAGGGCCGGATGGGCTTTGAAGGCTTCGTCGTCGGCGACTGGAACGGCCATGGCCAGGTGCCGGGCTGCACCAAGGAGGACTGCGCCCAGACCTTCAATGCCGGGCTCGACATGGCGATGGCGCCGGACAGCTGGAAGGGCCTGTTCGAGAGCACCGTCCGTCATGCCAAGGACGGCACAATCCCAATGGCGCGCATCGACGATGCGGTGCGCCGCATCCTCCGCGTCAAGGTGAAGCTCGGCTTGTTCGATCCGGCCCGCCCCTATGAAGGCAAGGCCGGGGTGCTGGGCAATGCCGAGCACCGCGCGGTCGCCCGCGAGGCCGTCGCCAAGTCGCTGGTGCTGCTCAAGAACACGGGCGTGCTGCCGGTAAAGGCTTCCGCCAACGTGCTGGTCGCGGGCCCCGGCGCCGATTCGATGGCGCAGCAGACCGGCGGCTGGACACTGAGCTGGCAGGGCGACGGCAACGACAATTCGATGTTCCCCAACGGCCAGACGATCTTCTCGGGCATTGCCGAAGCGGTGAAGGCAGGCGGCGGCACCGCGACGCTTTCGGCGGACGGCAGCTTCACCGCCAAGCCCGATGTCGCGATCGTCGTGTTCGGCGAGCAGCCCTACGCCGAAATGCGCGGCGATATCCCGACGCTGGAATTCCAGCCCGGCGACAAGCAGGCGCTGGCCCTGCTCAAGAAGCTCAAGGCCGCCGGCGTGCCGACCGTTTCGGTGTTCCTCTCGGGCCGGCCGCTCTGGGTGAACCCGGAGATCAACGCCTCCGACGCGTTCGTCGCCGCCTGGCTGCCGGGCAGTGAAGGCGCGGGCGTGGCGGACGTGATTATCGGCGACAAGGCCGGCAAGCCGCGCAAGGACTTCAACGGCACGCTGTCGTTCAGCTGGCCCAAGACCGCCGGCCAGTTCACCCTCAACAAGGGCAAGCCGGGCTATGACCCGCTGTTCGCGCTCGGCTATGGCCTGAGCTACGCCAAGCCGGGCAAGGTCGCCCTGCTGGGCGAGGATCCGGGCTTCGATGCCTCGTCGCTCAACACCAGCGTCTATTTCGCCAAGGGCGTGACGCCCAAGCCCTTCTCCTTCGCCACCGAATCGAAGATCACCCGCGCGCCGATCGACGGGCCCCAGACCCAGGAAGGCGCGCAGCAGCTGAGCTGGACCGGTGGCCAGGCGCGGCTGAGCATCGGCGGCGGCGCGCCGATCAACCTTG
This sequence comes from Sphingomonas sp. OTU376, assembly GCF_038440415.1. Classification (NCBI taxonomy): domain Bacteria; kingdom Pseudomonadati; phylum Pseudomonadota; class Alphaproteobacteria; order Sphingomonadales; family Sphingomonadaceae; genus Sphingomonas; species Sphingomonas sp. OTU376. Next base: position 99,571 of record NZ_JASATQ010000011.1, read on the forward strand.
GCCGCGAAGCCAATGGCGACCTGTCGCTCGCGCTCACCTACCGCCTCGATCGCGCGGCGAGCGGGCCGGTGACGCTCGGCATGGGCAATGGCAAGGGCCTGGATGCGACCAGCCTGTTCACCGGCGAGACCGGCACCTGGCGCACGGTGAAGATCCTGCTCAAATGCTACCAGACCAACGGGACCGACATGAACGCGGTGTCGGCACCGGTGGTGGTGACCGCTTCGGATCCGCTGGTGTTCAGCCTGTCCGACGCGCGGATCGTCTCCGATCCCGCCAACTCGATCTGCCCGGGTACGCCGAAGTGACGATGGTCGCGGGCGCTCCGATCGAGACGGTCGCGATCGCCCGCGGCCGGTTTCGCGCCGAGCTGCTGACGCTCGGCGCTTCGCTGCGCATGCTGGAGGTGCCCGATCGGCACGGCAATCCGGCGAATGTGGTGCTCGGTTTCGCGAACCTCGAAAACTATCGCGGGCAGCCCCGCTTCTATGGCGCGGTTGCCGGGCGCTACGCCAACCGGATCGGCGGCGCGCGCTTCACGCTCGACGGCGTCGAGTACCGCATCACCGCGAATGACGGGGCGAACAGCCTTCATTCCGGGCCGCTCGGGCTCGACCAGCAGATCTGGAAGATCACCGCGCGATCGACGGAGTCGGTCACCTTCCGGCATGTCAGCCCGGCCGGGCATAACGGCTTTCCCGGCACACTGGCGGTGGAAGCGCGCTACACGATCGAGGAGGACGGGCTCGCCATCGCGCTGAGCGCGACCACCGACGCGCCTACTGTCGTGAACCTCACCCACCACGCCTATTTCAACCTGGCCGGCGAGGCGAGAGGCGCGACGATCCTCGATCACCTGCTGCGGATATCCTCCAGCCGCACCACGCCGGTCGGCCCGGGACTGATCCCCACAGGGGCATTCGCGGAAGTGACCGGCACACCCTTCGATTTCCGCGCCCCGCGGCGGGTCGGCGAGCGGATTGGCGCGGACGATGCGCAGCTGAGGCTCGGCCATGGCTATGACCATAATTTCGTGATCGACGGTGCTCCGCGCTGCGTCGCCACGTTGTTCGATCCGGGCTCGGGCCGGGTGCTCGACCTCCATTCCGGCGAGCCCGGGCTGCAATTCTATTCGGGCAACCATCTGGCAGGCGGCGCGCCGGGCACGAGCGGGAAAACCTATGTCACGCGCCAAGGGCTGTGCCTCGAGCCGCAGAAATTCCCCGACAGCCCTAACCGGCCGGAATTCCCGTCGGCACGGCTCGATCCGGGCGAGTCTTACCGCCACGACATCGCCTTCCGCTTCCGAACGGCGGAAAGTGTCGAGCAGGCCTTTGGTCAGGTCATGGACTGATAAAGGCAGCACTGGCAATAAACACCCCAGTTGCGGCTACAAGAATAGCGTGTAAATTTCGGAAGCCGATGCTCGGGAGACTATTATGCTCGCGGTCTTGCTTGCTTTTATGAACGACCCTGCTCTGTCTGACCTGCCTCGACAATGGGCGCAGTTCAGTCGAACCGGGGCACTCAATCATATCAGCGAAACTATCGACATCGCGACCGGGGACCGGGGCACGGACGCGGAATTCCGATACATCCTTCGTCGCACCAAAAATTCGCTCAACGCGGTACCGGAAATCGCATGGGCCGACAGCGCTACATGCCCTGCCGTCAGGTCCGTCATCGCCTCCATGCGGAAAATTCAAGTGCCGTCACCGGCACCCTATGGCCTGGAGGACAAATCCACGGCGCTCACGCTGGATGGCACGGGCTATTCGCTCACGGCGCCGTCCTCGGATAACATGGGCAAGCTGACGATTAGTTCGAACATAGGCACTCCGCTTGCGGCCTGGGTCGATACGTCTCTCAAGCAACTTGAGGCGTGCTGGAGAACAACGGCTTCCTAACCCGTCATGCAAAAAGCGGTCGTTTACGGGCTCACGCCCTGGTTCGCCTTGCGCTCGGCCTGGAAGATCTTGTTGACGATCCGCCACTCGCCATCGGCCTTCACCAGCGAGAGATAATCGACAAAGCGCACGGCCGGGTAGTCGAGCACCACCTTGGCCATGCCGACATTGCCGGTGACGTCGAGGCTCTCGATCGAGCGCTTGCGCTGGGCCTCGTCTGCGGCGGGCTTGCCCGTCGCGGCGGCGGCGATGAAGTCGGCGAGAGTCCGCTCGGCAAAGGCGCCGTCGCGGTTCCAGTAGAGCATCGCCTTGGGATGGAATGCGGCGGAGAATTCGGCCGCGCTGCCGGTCGCATGGCCGGCGAGATAGTGGTTCACCGCGGCGCGGGCGCCCGCCTCGTCCTTTTCCTGCGCATGGGCAGGCAGGGCGGCGAAACTGAGAGCGGTGGCGATAAGCAGGAAACGCATGGAGACCCTCCGTTGCAGGAAGATCCCCATGCTAGCATCCGATGACCGGGCATGCACCCGGCCCGGGCCGAACGTCGCGCAGGCGGGACGAACAACCAATACTCCGCTCCCTGGAAGGGAGGGAAAGTGGGCCCTTACAGGGTCGGCTTGCCGTCGATGCGGCGCGGGATGCCCGCGTCGCCGTCGCGCAGGTCCGCTGGCAGCAGTGCCGCCGGCAGGTCCTGATAGGCAACCGGGCGCAGGAAGCGGTCGATCGCCAGCGTGCCGACCGAAGTGCTGCGACCATCCGCCGTCGACGGGAACGGGCCACCATGGACCTGCGCGTCGGTCACTTCGACACCCGTCGGCCAGCCATTGGCGAGGATGCGCCCGGCGAGCCGCTCGAGCAGCGGCAGCAGCTTGGCTGCGACTTCCGTATCGGCATCGTCGAGGTGCAGCGTCGCGGTGAGCTGGCCCTCGAGCAGCGACACGACCTTGAGCAGCTCCTCGATCGTCGCGCAGCGCACCAGCAGCGAAGCGGCACCGAAGACTTCCTCGGCATGGCTCGGATCGGCGATGAAGTCCGCGCCGGTCATCGTGAACAGCGCGGCGCGGCCGCAGCTCGCCGAGCCTTCCTGGCCCTGCGCGACCTGGTTCAGCCCCGGCGCGGCGGCCCAGCGGGCAACGCCCTGCTCATAGGCCTTGAGGATGCCCGGGGTGAGCATGGTCTGTGCTGCCGCGCCGGAAACCGCCTCGGTCGCAGCGGCGAGGAAGCGATCGAGCGCGGGGCTCTCCAGCGCGAGGACCAGGCCCGGATTGGTGCAGAACTGGCCGGCACCCATGGTCAGGCTGCCGATATAGGCCTTGCCCAGCGCCTCGGCGCGCGACTCGAGCGCGGCGGGGAGCAGGAAGACCGGGTTGATGCTGCTCATCTCGGCATAGACCGGGATCGGCACCGGGCGGCTCGCGGCAAGCTTCATCAGCGCCGTGCCGCCGCCGCGCGAGCCGGTGAAGCCCACCGCCTTGACGACCGGGTGGCTGACCAGCGCCGAGCCGACTTCGTTGCCCGCGCCGTTGATCAGCGAGAACACGCCCTCGGGCATGCCGGTCCGCGCGACCGCACGCTCGATCGCGCCGGCGACCAGTTCCGAGGTGCCGGGATGCGCCGAATGACCCTTCACGATCACCGGGCAGCCCGCGGCGAGCGCCGAGGCGGTGTCGCCCCCGGCAACCGAGAAGGCGAGCGGGAAGTTGGACGCGCCGAACACCACGACCGGGCCGACGGGGATCATGCGCAGGCGCAGGTCCGGCTTGGGGGCGGGCTGGCGATCCGGAATGGCGTGGTCGATGCGCGCGCGCAGATATTCGCCGAGGCGCAGTTCCTTGGCGAACAGGCGCAGCTGGCCCGAGGTCCGGCCGCGCTCGCCGGTGAGGCGGGCATGCGGCAGGCCGCTTTCCTGCATGGCGCGCTCAGTGAGCGTCTCGCCCAGCGCATCGATCTCCTCAGCGATCGCCTCAAGGAACTCGGCACGCTTCTCGCGCGGCAGGTTGGAATAGATCGGGAAAGCAGCCTCGGCGGCGGCAGTCGCGGCTTCGACGTCTTCCTTGGTCGCCATGCTGAAGCTCGGCTCCAGCGGCGCGCCGGTCGACGCGGCGACGGCCTGGAAGCCCGGTCCGTCGCGGTGAACGCGCTTCGATGCAATGAACAAATCGCCGGTCAGCGCCATGCCTGCTCTCCTGTCTTTCGAATTAAGTTAGCGGTAACATCGCTCGCGCGGGACTTAGGCAGCGCTATGGCAAAATGCAAATGCGCTTGTCAGCACGGTTGTTGCGGCGGGCGATAGAAAAGCTGTCGCGTTCAGCAGGCGCGACGACGGCCGACGGCGTTGTTGGCGGGATCGCGCGCTTCCATCGTGTCCTGGAAGCCGCGCTCGACCAGCCGCGCCATCGCGTCATGCGCCCGGTCGGCGTCCTGCGCCTCGATCGCCTCGAGCACTGCGAGGTGGACGGGCAGCGCGTCGTGCGGGGCGGGAAGGTGCTGCTGCTTGAACGCCGTGGTCAGCTCGATCGCGGCAGCGACCCCGCTGGTGAGCGACATGATGAAATCATTGCCCGAAGCCTCGAGTAATGCCGAATGAAAGGCCTCATCGCAGCAGCGCCCCTCCTCCGAATCGAATCCATGCCTGCCGACCCCCGCCAACCCTTCCTGCATGCGGGCGAGCTGCTCGGGCGTGCGGCGCAGCGCGGCAAGGCGGGCGGCGTCGGGCTCGACGATTCGGCGCAACTCGAACAGGCTCTCGATCAGCGAATCGTCGGGCTCGCCGGCGAAGATCCAGCTGAGCACGTCGGGATCGAGCAGATGCCATTCGCGGCGCGGGCTGACCTGGGTGCCGATCTTGGGACGGGAGTGCACCAGCCCCTTCGCCGCGAGAATGCGGATCGCCTCGCGATAGGCGGTGCGGGAGACCTTGAACTGCTCGCTCGCGGCGATTTCGCCCTCGAGGATCTCGCCCGGCGTGATCTGGCCGGAGACGATCCGGATACCGAGGGTGCGCGCGACGGTGCCGTGCAGACGCAGCGAACGGGGCCGCGGCTTGCGGGTGCGGGATTTTTTCTCTGTGCGCGGGATCGACGCTTTGGGCTGCCAGCTGGGCATATCCCTGCCTAAGCGCTTTGGCGGCGGCTGCCAAGACCTGCGAATCGGGCGGGCCGGGCCGGCATCACATTAAAAATATAAGTAATATCAGCACATTACCAAGGTGGCGGAGACGGAGGGATTCGAACCCTCGATACGGTTTCCCGTATGACGCTTTAGCAAAGCGTTGGTTTCAGCCACTCACCCACGTCTCCGGATAACGGCTCGAAGGCAGGGCCTATAGCGACGGGTTTCGCAGCAATCAACGCCCAGCTTGACGTGAAATCGACTCAATTTGCCGCTCGTTCATTGCCGCGACAGCCCCGCCCCCTACAAAAGGGCCAATCTGATGAGCTGGGGTAATTCCGCGATGAACGTTCGTGCACTGGTGTTGATGGCTGCGACGGCCGCATTCGCGATGACGGCCATGCCCGCCGCCGCCCAGCAGCAGATGACCACGATCGATCCCAACACCGCGATCGATTCGGACATCAACACGCCCCCGCCCGCGCAGGACCCGTACAACCGGCCGGCGCAGCAGCAGGACGTGCCCGCCCCGCCGCCGCAGGATCCCTATCCCCAGCAGCAGGGCCCGGCCGGCCAGCAGCAGCAGCCCGCCCCCTCCGCCCAGCAGGGCGGCACCTCGCGCGACCAGGCCACCACCTACCAGCAGGACGAGCTGGTCGGCGCCGCCGAGGGCGTGTTCGGCAAGGGCGCATCGGGCCTGGCCAAGCTGATCGAGGACATCCTCAAGGACCAGGGCCAGCCCAATGGCTATATCGCCGGCAGCGAAGCCTCGGGCGCGATCGGCGTCGGCCTGCGATATGGTTCGGGCATGCTGTTCCACAAGGTCGAGGGCCAGCGGAAAGTCTACTGGACCGGCCCGTCGATCGGCTTCGACCTGGGCGGCGACGCCAACAAGGTGTTCGTGCTGGTCTACAACCTCTACGACACCCAGGACCTCTACAAGCGCTTCCCCCAGGGCGAGGGCCGCGCCTATTTCGTCGGCGGCCTCTCCGCCTCCTATATGCGCCGCGGCGACGTGGTGCTGATCCCGGTGCGCCTGGGCGTCGGCTGGCGGCTGGGCGTCAACGCCGGCTATATGAAGTTCAGCGAAAAGGCGCGCTGGCTGCCCTTCTGAGGTCTGCGCCTCGAGATTCAGCCCTTCCGGTTCCGCGGGGGGGGGGGGGGGGGGGGGGGGGGGGGGGGGGGGGGGGGGGGGGGCCGCCGGGGGGGGGGGGGGGGGGGG